>CAJXTP010000015.1 GCA_913061335.1 uncultured Loktanella sp. | reverse complement strand
AAATAGCGCCCAACGGACTTTCGCCGCACCGTGCATGAATTCACACAACGCGGACAAACCGGCCTGATGCACCCGCGGCTATTGCTGACGCAGCATTTCCTCGCAGTTGCAGCAGATTTCATGCTGCAACGCAGCCCAAGTCGCGGAAGCGGTCATTGCCAAACGGTTTCGGGACCGTCTACAGCATCTGCGCCAAGCGCCCCAAGTATGATGATGAAAGATACGAGCATGACAAGAATGCCGCCGAAGACATGGTGAAATTTTTCATCTGCGTGTGCGAACTTGGCCCACACAGAAGTGTCGGACACTCTCAACCCGATGACGAACGCCTAACCGAGATATCTTGTGCTTTACTCTGGATCCGCGATGACCAGCTGACGTTGGCTGCCAAGCCCCTCGATACCCAGTTCAACCACGTCACCGGGGCGTAGGTATTGTTGTGGCGTCTGCCCCATGCCAACACCGGGTGGTGTACCGGTCGAGATGACGTCGCCCGGTTGCAGGCTCATAAATTGACTGAGATAAGATACAACATGGGCCACGCCATAAACCATAGTGCTGGTCGATCCGTTCTGCATCTTTTTGCCATTGACCGTGAGCCACATGGACAGGTCTTGCGGGTCTGCAACGTCGTCACGGGTCACCAGCCACGGGCCGATCTGGCCATAGTTGTCGCAGCTTTTGCCTTTGGTCCACTGACCGGCACGTTCAATCTGGAACGCCCGTTCGGACACGTCGTTGGTGATCGCATAGCCCGCGACATAGTCCATCGCGTCTACCTCAGACACATATTTGGCGCGCTTGCCGATGATCACCGCCAGTTCAACTTCCCAGTCGGTCTTTTCAGAACCACGGGGGATGATGATCGGGTCGTTTGGACCACAGATCGCACTGGTGGCCTTCATGAACATCACCGGTTCTGGCGGGACGTCCAAGCCACTTTCTGCGGCATGGTCTGCATAGTTCAGACCGATGCAGATGAACTTGCCCGTGCCTGCCACGCAAGGACCAAGACGGGTCTCGGCGGGCACGACAGGCAGGGTGCTGGGGTCCGTGTCGCAAATGGCCTGCAGGCCAGCGTCAGACAGCACTGCCCCCGCAATATCAGGTACGACGCCAGACAAATCACGGATCACGCCATCATCATCCAACATCCCGGGTTTTTCGGCACCAATCGCGCCATGTCGTAGCAGTTTCATGTCATTTTTTCCTTATGTATTGGCCCAGCCACCGTCGATGACGTGGGCAACACCTGTTGTGTAGGCGGATTCATCAGAGGCGAGATACACCACGAGTGCGGCTATTTCTTCTGGCTTACCGATGCGGCCCAATGGCTGGCGGGCAATAAACGCGGCGCGTGCCGCTTCGTAATCCTCGGTGTCTGTCAAACGCTGCTCCAGCGATGGGCTTTCAACCGTGCCGGGGCAGATCGCATTGCAGCGAATACCATCGGTCACAAAGTCTGCCGCAATTGCTTTGGTCATGCCAATGACCGCCGCCTTGGTTGTTCCATATGCAAAGCGGCCGGGCGCTGCGATGACTGATGAGGCGACTGATGACATGTTGATAATTGACCCACCGCCCTGCGCTATCATTCCCGGCAAATAGGCCCGGTTCATCCTGTACATCGCTGTGACATTTAGATCATTTGAGAACGTCCATTGCGCCTCATCACATTCCAGGATCGTGCCGCTGGCGACAAATCCGGCGCAGTTGAACAGCACATTCACAGCCCCCGCATGTGCGACTGCCTGCGCGATTGATGCCGGGTCCATCACATCAAGTTTAAATGTCTCTAGCCCGTCAGCGGCCAATTCTTCCAAAGCAGTTTCGTTCACGTCCGTTGCGTAAACTTTCGCACCTTCGACCTGCATCGCCAAAGCCGAGGCGCGCCCAATTCCTTGGCCCGCAGCGGTCACAAGGCAGGTTTTTCCGTTCAATCGTCCCATTTCGTTTCCTTTGTCATGCTGGCAGACAGGCCGGGCCAATTGGCTCAAAGCTTTTGTAGGTCAGAATAAATTCGTGGTGTCCGAGGCTTTCAGATTTGGTCTGGCTTCCGCTTGCGGCCGCCACAACCTGCGCATAAATCTCTGCCCCAACATCATCGAGCGTTGCAGTGCCGTCCATTATGCGGCCCGCGTTCACATCCATATCTTCGTGTAGGCGCGCGTACATTTCGGGGTTTGCGGCCACCTTGATCACCGGTGCCAAAGCGGAACCGACAACCGATCCACGTCCGGTTACAAAGATCGTCATGTGGGCACCCGAGGCCATCATCTCGACGATCTCGGCATTGTCCGTAATATTGGGGAACCCAAACCGAACCGGCCCATCAGGAACAACATCCATCAGATAAAGCCCGCCCTTGGGCGGGATGTCCCCCGGCTTGATCAGTCCTGAAATTTCGGAACCGCCCGATTTGGCGTAGGCACCCATCGACTTCTCCTCGATCGTCGAAAGCCCGCCATCCGCATTGCCCGCGGCAAAGCTGCCATAGCCGAGTGTGGCATAGTATTGTGCAGCTTTATCAATTGATTGGCGTAGCTCAATCGCCAGATCTGGCGTTGCAGCTCGGGCAGCCATAATGTCTTCACAGCCAATCAATTCGCCGGTTTCCTCAAAGATACAAGCGGCCCCTTCGGCCACAAGCCGGTCAAACGCACGGCCGGTTGCCGGGTTTCCCGATATCCCGCTTGTGCCATCCGACCCGCCACAGACGGTTCCGATAACCAGCTCGGACACCTCCATGGGAACAGGTTTGACTTGCGCCAGCGTCTCCACCGCCTTGGCGACAAATGCCTGCCCCTTGGCGATTGCGCTACGCGTGCCGCCTGTGCGTTGAATGACGAGGGTTTCAACCGCCCGCCCGCTGTCGCGCACCACATTTTCCAGCTTAACGCGGTTAAAGCTTTCACACCCAAGCGACACCAGCAACACAGCACCCACATTGGGATGGGTGCAAAGTCGCTCCATCATTTTCTGCGCGTATTCATTCGGAAAACACCCGGGGAAACCAATGACATGAGCGTTGTCGCGATGCGGATAAGTGATCTCGCGGGCGACGTGGTGGGCGCATTCCACCAAATAGGCCACGGCGACCACATTACGAATGCCCTTGCGCCCGTCGGCGCGCAGATAGCCTTGCATAGTCATGCGATTTTCCCATCTTTGGTCAGCGCGTAGGTCGGCGTGTAGTCGCTTTTCATATTGTGCAGATGCACGTGATCGCCGACCGCGATTGCCGCCGTGGCGGACCCAATAGACACGCCGTATTTCAACACCTTATCGCCCATTGCCATCGGGCGCAGCGCAAGTTTGTGCCCCATGCTCACGGCCGTTGCCAATTGCACGGATTGTCCGGCCAGAACCACATCTTCGCCCTGTTCGATGCCACAACGCGCAACGCCGATCGTGTCGTCGGGCGATAGGATAATTAACCTGTTATCGGTGTGTTCAGCCATCGCTCAAACCTCCGCTTGCGTGCAATTGTCAATGAAATCCCAATCCAGCACCGCACCTAACCCGGGTTCGGTAGGAAGGGTTGCAATGCCGTCCTTGATCGGAAGCGGACGATCCAGTCCGAACTGAAAGGTCTCCATCGGCCAAAGCACTTCGAAATAGCTGTTATTCTTGACGGCCCCGCACAGATGCAGGTTCACCATTTCCAATGGGTGGAAAATTGTTGTGTGCAGTTCGCAGTTCATATGAAAGGCCTCGGCCAGCCGCGCGGTTTTTAGCGCTCCTGTGATGCCACCCGTCCAAGACACATCAGCGCGCACCGCGTCCGTGACACGTTGGGCGATACATTCGGCAACAGAGTAGGGGTGTTTGGCCAGAACCTCGGTGCCGACGACAGGGATATCCAACACGCGGGTCAATTCCTTGAGAGCACTGAAATTTTCGTCCGGTAGTGGCTCTTCAAGCCATGCGTAATTCATCGCTTCCAGTGCGCGCCCGAACCGCACGGCCTGTTCCAGCGTGTAGGGCGCAACAGGATCGGACATGAGCGTAAAGTCGGGGCCAACAGCGTCGCGCACAGCACGATGGATTTCGATATCTTCGTCCAAGGACTGACCGGGGGGATGGATTTTATAGGCCTTCATGCCCGCGCCCTGAACCGCCCGCGCCTCGGTGGCGTAAGCATCCGCATCATCCAGCACAAGCGAGGAAGCATAAACTGGAACCTGTGCATTCGCGCCGCCGATATAGCGCCACAAAGGTTGGTTGGCAGCCTGTGCGCCCAAGAGCCAAAGGCAGCAATCAACGGGGCCATAAGAATAAATCGGCAGATGGTGCCACCAGCGATCCGCAGTGCGCCAGTCGTGCCAGATCGCCTCGCGGTCCAGCGCGTTGCGCCCCATCAGAAACGGACGCAGCGATGACGCCGCCAGATGCCCCGCCCCAAGGGCCGAGCGTCCGGCAAACCCGAACATCGACGCGGATTGCCCGTCGTCGGTGCGCAGGGTGTAAACAAGGAATTCCATGCCATCTAGCGGCTGGCCATCGCGCATTTTTCCACCGGCGATGATAGCATCGTCGTAGCGACAGCAGCGGATATCTAGGCCGGTGATTTTCATCCCTAAAATTTGCCCCATTTCAAATAGGCCTCTTGCGGGTCCATCCCGTCCAAAATAGCAGTGCGAACCTTGCTCTCGGTCTCCATTGCGATCTGGCTTTTTTCGAGAACGTCATCAAGGATTTCTTGTGGAATGCAGACCATCCCATCACGATCACCATGCAGCCAGTCGCCCGGCCGGATCAAAACCTCGCCAATCATGATATCAATGTCGGTCTGTTTTGGCAGCCAGAACCCTACAATATCGCGTGGCGTATGATGCGTTCGCCAGCAAGGGAACCCCAACTCCAGAATGAAATTTGCATCCCGTAACCCGCCGTCTAACACACATCCGAGAACGCCCTTACGATGTAGTGTTTCAGCAGACAATTCGCCCATCTGAGCGATCTGATGCGTATGCGGCTGCGCCGTCCAGATGTGGCCTTCGGGGCATTTCGACAGCAGACCAGTCCACGCCAGCAATGTCTCATGCGCATCTGCGGTCTCATCAACGCGGCCGTCAATTGTCCATGCAGGACCGCATAGCGTCATATCAGGTTGTAACGGTGTAACCCGCGGGGGAAGCGTAAAGTTCTTACGTCCCATCGCGCGCAGCACATCGTGCACGACACCCGTGTAGCAGCCCTTGAGTGGCGCGATCCGATTATCCGTCATGGTGAACATACCTCATCAATTATTGCCCTGTTGTAGCCTTCGGCCCGGACACTGTGTTGACATGAATTATACGATTGACGTTGGCCAAATCGGATTTCATGAGAATTCTTAACGTTAAATTTCATCTCCTCACCCCAAGGAGATAATCTGGTAACCCCGTCACCAATGGGGGGAATAAGATCAACAATAGGAGGACAACAATAAGCGGAACAAGGAAGGGTAGAGTTGCTCGCGTCAGCTTTTCAAACGGAATCCCTGATACGCCCGAGACCACAAAAATGCCGATACCCATTGGCGGCGTCATCAGACCAATCATCAGATTGAAAATGAAAACAACGCCAAAGTGCACCGGATCAATGCCCGCAGCTGCTATGGTAGGAGCCAAGGCCGGTACTGCAAGGATCATGATAGCCAAACCTTCAATAAAAAATCCGGCAACAAACAGGCACAAGTTGATAATCAGCAGCAAGTACAAAGGATTATCTGTAAGCGACAACAGCCATTCGGATAGATGTTTTGGTGCTTCATGTGCAGCAAGAACCCAGGCAAAAACGCTCGCTGTCGCGACGATAAACAATACCATTGCAGTCGTTCTTATGGTGTCAAGGACCACATCCCGCAATTCTTTCAAGCCGATGGATCGATACACAACCATCGACAAAAACATAGCGTAAAGAGATGCACCAACAGCAGCTTCGGTAGGTGAGAAGACGCCGAATGCAATTCCGGCAATGATGATGGCAGGTGTAAACAAGGGAAAAATTGCGCGGCCAAACTTGGTGACAATTTCTTTCAAAGTTGGCTTATCATCTTTGGGATATGACCGTTTATGCGCGTAATAGCCGATCAGAACCATCAGAGAACCAGCAGTCAGAAACCCCGGCACGACACCACCGATAAACATCCGGCCAATCGACACATCCCCCAGGACACCGTAAATCACCATTGGGATAGACGGCGGGATAAGCGGGCCAATTGTTGAAGACGAAACTGTTACCGCTCCGGCAAAACCGTCATCATAGCCTGCATCACGCATGGCTTTGATTTCCATATTACCCAACCCGCCGGCATCTGCCAACGCCGAACCTGACATGCCAGAAAATATGATCGAGGCGACGACATTGACGTGGGCAAGCCCACCCCGGAAATGCCCGACAAGAACACGGGCAAACGAAAAGACACGTTCGGTGATCCCGCCGGTGTTCATCAGGTTCCCGGCAAAGATGAAAAACGGAACGGCCAGCAAAGGAAATGAGTCCGAAATCGACTTTGTCATTCGCTGGGCGATCACCGCCATCGGCGTACCATCAAGCCACAATTGAACCAGCGCCGATGCACCCAAAGTGAATGCAACTGACATTCCCAAAAGCAGAAGGGCCATCCATATGACGATCATCGGTCCCATTGGGAAATCCTTATAACAATGAAGCTTCTGAGGCTTCAGGAAGTCCGAACCTCAGAACATGAATGGTGTTAAAGAAGATACGCAGCGCCATCAGCGTGCAGGCGACCGGAACGGCTGAATATTCCCATGCGGAACTGATACCCAACGCGATGGTCGGTAGGTTCCAGACCTTCCCCACCAGATCCACACCGGCCCATACAACGACGACCAAGAAAAACATGATGATCATCTGCATTACGACAAATACGGCCAGTCGAATGTTGTCGGGCAGGTAATTGACCAAAAAGTTGATTGCGATATGGCCGTTGTTACGCGTGATGTAGGCAGCTCCCAAGAACACAATCCAGAGAAACAGGAACCGAGCAAGCTCTTCGGTCCAAGGCAGCGGGTAAGGCAAAACATACCGACTTAGGATTTGAGCGGTAAGAACAACAACTGCGACTAGAAACAAAGTTACCAGAAGCGCCTCTTCGGCTTTGTGAACGAACTTCATATTTCCCCCCTACGCAATGTTGAGCAGTCGACGCCTAAAGGTGCCGACCGCTCTTATCTTCGTACTACTCGACTGCGGCCATTGCGTCGTAGGTTCCGGCGCCCCAGACACTGTCAAATTCAGCGTAGAGAGGGGCCATCGAAGCCGCCATTTCTGCGCGGTCCGGACGTGTAACCTGCATGCCCGCAGCTTCAAGCGCTGCAACCAGGCCTGCTTCGACGTCCACAATGCTTTGATTGTAGGCATCGCCAACAGATGAGAAGACGTCAAGAACCACGGCGCGATCAGCTTCAGAAGCTGCAGACCACGCGGCTTCTGATACGATTGGCGCTACAAACTGCACCAAATGCCCCGTCAGAGCCAGATGATCCTGAACTTCATAGAACTTGGCGGCGTCGATAGTGGGCAACGGGTTTTCTTGTCCATCAACCACACCCGTTTGCAAACCAAGATACAATTCCGAAAATGCCATCGGAGTTGGCGACGCGCCGAGCGCCTTGGCGAATGCAAGGCTAAGGGCAACTTCAGGAACACGTACCTTCAGGCCAGCCATGTCAGCGACAGAATTAACCGGGCCCCGGTTGTTGGTCAGGTGACGTGTGCCGTAATACCAAACATCCAAAACGCGGTAGCCGTGATCGTTCAGCAATTCGTCAAAAATCTCCTGCCCGGCTGGGCTTGCAGTCATGCGATCAAGATGCGCAAAGTCTGCGGCCAGAAACGGCGCTTCAAAAACACCTGCACGCGCGTTCCACTGGCTCAAGATACCTGCGCCATCAAACGCCATCTGGTGTGTCCCAACGGTCATCCCGGTGAGCACTTCTTTGGCGCCACCAATTTGACCGGCTGGGAAGACTTTGATGTCGATCCGGCCGTCGGTTTGCGCCAGAATTTCTGCCGCTGCAGCTTCCAGAGCGATGTTGGTCGGATGGCTTGGTGGCAGCACGTGGCCCAAACGCCATTCCTCTGCATTCGCAGCCGAGAACATCAGCGCCGACGCGACAACTGCAGAACCAATCAGTTTTCCTAAATACATCTATTTTTCCTCCCAGAAGATGTCAGTACAGCTGCTTTGTCGGCGTTGAGGCTCCGTCCCCAGCAACAGACTTTCAGCAGCATCATTTTCACCGACAGCAATAGCCGACGAATCAGAATTGTCTGTAATTGGTACATCCGTTTCCCGTTTCCGTCCATCATTATTTTATATATAAAGATTTACTTTACAAATAAATGACCTTCGGATTGAACCCCATCTGCGTTTTCAATCTCTAAGCAAGGTCACGCCACGCCGCGGGGAGATCAACAACCACTCGCCACTGGAACTGAAAGGGCTACGCAACTATGGACAACTCAGCTAATGTATTAGGTGAACGAAAGGGGTATTTCAGTGGCGGAAGAAAATTCAGATAAATACCGGGCACCCGCCCTAGAAAAAGGGCTCGATATTCTTGAGTATCTGGCCCGAACGCCAACGGGCTTGTCACAAGCCGAGATTGCGAAGGGTCTAGGGCGTAGCGCGAATGAGATTTTTCGGATGCTCGATGCGCTTGTACGCCGAAAATATGTGACGCGGTCTTCTGAAGGCGACCGTTACATGCTCAGTCTGAAACTTCTGAATCTAGCAAACATCCATCCCCCGAGACGCAGATTACTTGATATTGCCGAGCCAAAGATGCGCGCCGCCTCTATTGAGACAGAACAATCCTGCCACCTAGCAGTATGGGAGGATGGTGATGTTGTGATCTCATCGTCTTTTTCTGCCCCTGGAAACTGGCGCCTGTCTTTGCGTCTCGGCGCTGTAGTTGGCATGTATAATACCGGATCGGGCTTGGTTCTGGCCGCATTTCAGGACAAAAAACAACGCAGCAGGATGGTTCACGACCACCAATTTGTCAGGGGTGAGAAAAAACTACCAGACTCAGAGCTTGAGCCACTTTTGCACAAAATCTGCGAGCAGGGATACTTCAGCGAAGCCAGTCAAACGGTTCAGGGAGCAACGAATCTTTCATTCCCAATTCTTGATCCTTTTGGCCATGCCGTCGCATGTCTAACCTGCCCATTCATAGAACGGATAGACGTCTACCAGGCGCCCGAATTGGCCGAAGTCTTGGATAAATTCCATGCAACGGCAAAGGAAATCGGGAAACAGGTCAATGGAACGGCCTAAGGCTTAGCTGCGAACGCCAGATCAGGTTATGGATGAACCAAGAATTAGGCACCGTTGTCCAAAGAGAAATAAAGCTGTGCGACGCGTTATGTTGGCGCATGCACATTTTCCTTCATCCCGAATAATGGAATGTTGTTTCACTTACATGCAGCCTAGTAGAGGCACGGCTAACTCCTAAAAATGCTGCAAACTGCTCGAACGACCGCCTTTTACTCAGTCTCGCTGTGCGAGATTTGCTGCATTGCCGCGAGAATCGGTGATTCGTGCGCGCGCAGCACAAATCGACAATGGTAAAGATGGGCTCTTCAGGCACCTTCGCTGCAAGCTGCACGAACTGGTAAGATACGGACAAAACGGACCTTGGAAATCGTTTGGAAAGCTAAGCGACCCCCACAAAATCTGATCTATCAATCACGTTAAAAGGACGGCCCGTTTGGACCGCCCTTTTCAATGTCTGAATTCCTATAAGACACAACCACTCGGTTGCTTCTTATTTTCCCCAACTCAAAACCAGTGGGTTCAATGGCTTCAGCACATCCATGAGACCAGCACGAATCTCGGGATGCAGCGGAGCAATTGGATGACGCCCAAAATCAGATTTGATGACGCCGCCAGCAACCATAGCCGCTTTAGCCGCCCGCCACAGACATTGGCGGTTTTCAAAATTGATCACCGGCAAAGCATCTCGGTAGAGCCTGGCTGCTTGCTCCCGATCCCCATCTGCGTGCGCAACAACGATGGGGCGGATTTTATCGGGGATAGTCGAGGAGGTCATAGTCCCAGTAGCCCCTGCATCCAAATCGGCCATCAAAGTAATGCCCTCTTCGCCATCAAATGGTGCTTCGATCACATCACCTCCTGCAGCGATCAGCTCTCGCAGTTTTCCCGTTGCGGGAATGCACTCAATCTTGAAGAGCTTCACCATCTTGATTTCTTTAGCCATACGAACGAGCAGCGGCACAGACAGGTCGTTGCCCGCCATCGGGGCATCCTGGATCATAATAGGAATCCCGACTTCACCTACCGCCTGAAACTGTTCAAAAATCTGATCAGGCGTGCCGCGCAGGGTGGCTCCGTGATAGGGCGGCATCAGCATGACAACATCCGCACCAAGCGCTTTGACCTTACGTGCGCGCTCAACAGCAATCTGGGTCGCGTAATGACTAATGGTGACAATTACTGGAACACGCCCGGCCACATGTTCAAGCGAAAGGCGCGTCAGCACTTCACGCTCTTCATCCGCCAACACAAACTGCTCAGAATAATTCGCCAGAATGCAAACTCCATCAACGCCCGCGTCGATCAAGAAATCAAGAACTCGCTTAGATCCCTCAAGATCCAGGGTCCCATCAGGATTAAACGCAACCGGTGCAACAGGCCATATGCCTTTGTAGTTTATGGTCATTTTAGATGTCCTTCTGAAGATCCTGCGGCATAAGCTCAGCAGGAATGTTTTGATAACAAACGGGGCGCAGGAAGCGGCGGATGGACATTGTGCCAACAGAGGTCGCACCGAAATTGGTGGATGCGGGATATGGACCGCCATGAACCATCGTATCGCTGACTTCCACACCGGTCGGATAACCATTTGCCAAAACGCGACCAGCTTTGCGTTCCAGAATTGGCACCAGTTTGGCAGCTTCTTCAGTATCGCCAGCTTCAAGGTGCAACGTACAAGTCAACTGACCTTTCAGACTCTTTGCGACCTGAATGACTTCGTCTGTTGTTTCGGCAACAACAATCATCCCGAGAGGCCCAAATACTTCCTCTGCCAGGACGTCATTTTCCAACCATTCCCGTGCTGTGGCCTGGAACAGATACGGCGTCGCATTACGCAGATCACAAGTGGATGTCAGGATCTCCTGAACGCCCTTCGCGACCCGAATGCGGTCTCGTCCAGACCGATAAGCACTTGCAATGCCATCGGTGAGCATCGTTTGTGCAGCGGCCTGTTCCAATGCATCAACGGCTGCCTTTATGAAACGATCCGCATCCGCACCCGCCTGTACAACAGCAATGCCCGGATTGGTGCAGAACTGACCAGCGCCCATAGTCAGGGACGCTGCCCAGCCTGCGCCGATGTCTTCTGCGTGAGAGAGCAACGCAGAAGGCAGCAGGAACATCGGATTGACCGACCCCAGTTCACCAAAGAATGGAATGGGCTCTTCGCGTGCTGCACACAGATCAAAGAGTGCGCGACCACCACCCAAAGACCCAGTAAAGCCAACCGCCTTAATCAGCGGGTGCTGCACCAGTGCCGTGCCAACTTCTCGTTTGCCACCCTGTATCAGGCTAAATATTCCGGCAGGCAGACCAAGAGCTTTAATCGCTGTGTCGACGGCTTGCGCAACCAGTTCACCAGTACCGGGGTGGGCTGAATGTCCTTTCACGACAACCGGACAACCAGCGGCCAACGCTGCAGCGGTATCACCACCAGCAGTAGAGAATGCTAATGGGAAGTTTGACGCCCCAAACACCGCAACCGGACCGATCGGGCGCTGTACCATCTGCAACTCAGGACGCGGCAGCGGCTGGCGATCAGGCAGGGCCCCATCAAAGCGGCGGTCCAGATAGCCCCCCGCCAAAATATGTTCTGCAAAAAGACGCAACTGTCCAGTTGTCCGCCCACGTTCGCCAATCAGGCGCGCTTCAGGCAGGCCGGTTTCCTCGGAGCCGATTTTTGTAATCTCATCACCAAGAACATCAATCTCGTCCGCAATGCGGTTCAGAAGCGCGGCCCGGGTTTCCCGTGATGAATAGCCAAAGCTCCAGAAGGCCTCCTCAGCCGCATTACAAGCCTGGTCCACAAGTTCGGGTGTGCCGACAGCAAAGAAATGAGCCTCTCCATGGGCAGGTTCCGATTGAAATGTGGTTTCTGCGGCAACCCAGTCACCGGCAATCAGATGTTTTCCGTTTAGCATAACTGCTCTCCGTTCAAAGTAAGCCACGCTGGGCAAGGTTTCGCATCAGATGCGTCGGGCCGAACACCCAGGGGGAACATTCCGTCGAAAGTCGTACAGTGTTGGTCAGGGAGCCAAGTTGAGGATTGGAAATCGTGACCACATCCCCAAGCTTGTGCGTGAAGCCACCACCTTTGGTATCGCGATCCTGTGTTGGTGCGAATAACGTGCCCATCATCAGCATAAACCCATCTGGATACTGGTGATGCGCCCCATATGTCTGTCGAACAAGGTCTGAGGGGTCCCGACTGATTTCAGCCATCGAACTATGACCGTCCATGGCAAATCCGTCTTCGCCTTCGACGTGTAGAGTTACCTGGACCTTTCGTACGTCATCCAGAGAAAAACTATCATCAAACAAGCGTATCGCAGGACCAAGAGCGCAAGAGGCATTGTTATCTTTGGCCTTACCAAGCAGCAGCGCCGAGCGCCCCTCGACATCCCGCAGGTTCACGTCGTTTCCGAGCGTTGCCCCCTGAATTTCACCGCTTGAATTCACCGCAAGCACAACTTCTGGCTCGGGGTTGTTCCATGTGGAAATCGGATGAAGCCCAACACTGGCACCTCTGCCAACCGCAGACAACGATTGTGCTTTAGAGAAAACCTCTGCATCAGGCCCAATCCCAACTTCCAGATATTGCGACCACGCACCTTGTTTGATCAACGCCTCTTTCAAGGCCATTGCCAGATCCGAGCCTGGCTTCACATCCCCAAGGCTGTCACCAATGATCGCGGTGCAAGTTTCACGGATGGCTGCTGCCTTACTTTCATCACCACGGGCCTGTTCTTCGATAACACGCTCAAGCATTGAAGCGGCAAAGGTAACACCACAGGCTTTGATTGGCTGAAAATCTGACGGCGAAAGGATATATGGGCGTGAGGTGTCCGGCACCTCGCGTGAATTATCTGCCAGTTCTTCTAAAGAGCAAAGCGGGGCACCCGGTGCCACTTTTAGCCATTGAACCGCGTCGCTGCGTTCCAGCAAGTCCCGCACGGTTGGTACCTCATTTGAGGTGACATCAACAAGTTGCCCATCACGCAAATGACAAACGGCAGGGCCATTGTGCTGCGGGTTCCAGACGCGCAACACAAAGCAACCGTCTTTGGGAAGATCGAAATTCATGTGCATCCCCCGATCAGAAACTCTCCCATCAACGCGATTTCATTGGTGTGCCCATTGCAGATAACCTTCTCCCTGGGGCCGAATGCCACCCCAGGCGCCAGCCCGGCTTTGGTTTGCTCAAGGATTTCACCTGCCGCGGCGAAGCTGTCGGTAAGCCCGTCAACCCGAAAGAAGCAATAGAAGGCGCCATCAGGGGCCCGGCGTTTTGAGGGTCGCATCCATTTTGGATAAATGCCGGGCGCTACGACCGCAGGTGAATTGTCGTGCAATGCTATCATGTTACCCCAAACCATTCTTCTTGCCGTAGGCTTCTGCGGCCCGACCAACGGCGTCCTCGTTCAGGGTAAATCCAAGACCAGGGGTGGACATGACCGGAATTTTCCCGGCATTTGGCGTCAGATCCGGGCTTTCGACGATGTCCTCTTGCAGGAGCTGCCACATGATCTGATTGCCATCATCCAAATTAGGAACACCCGACGCAGCTTGTATCGAGGCGCAGGTGGTAATTCCGGTCTCCCAAACACCGTGAATACACACGTTGATGTCGAACACCTGAGCTATCGCAGCGACGCGGCGGAACCCAAGAATACCTCCAGTTTCGTGCAGACCCACAGTCAGCAGGCTTGCCGCACCACTGGAGCACATCGAGTGAGCCTCCTCTAGTGTGAACACGGACTGGTCGGCGGCAATTGGGACTGAGCAGGATTGTTTCAATGCCTTCAATGCCGGAACGCCGGCAATCGCCGACATCGGCTGTTCAACCATCTCGAGATCATACTTGGCGAGCTTATTGATCATCACCTGGGCCTCCATCAAATCCCAGGCCTCATTCGGGTCGATCCGAAGTCGCTTGTTGCCAATTGCCTTTCTGACAGCTTCGACATTGGCCATATCTTTATCGTTGGTGTGTCCGGCCTTGAGGTAAATCACTTCAAAGCCGTCCTGCACCAACTGACTGGCATGTGCTGCAACCTCTTCCGTACTGTCTCCCTGGACAAACCCCATGAAACTCACTGTGTCATGGACCTTCCCACCCAACAGGGCATGAACCGGCAGACCCACCGATTTGCCAAGCGCGTCCCAAAGGGCCAATTCAACTCCTGCAAACGCAATATTGCCTATTCTTGGATGACATTGGCTGGCGTAGTGATGTCCAAAATTTTGCGTAAAGAGCTGTTTCATCAAATCGGTGATCTGAGTGATGGGCTGCCCCAGCAGGACCGTTTTAGCGGTTAGTAAGAACGTATGGATCGCCTCTGGGGACGTCATCGTCGGGGTGGTTTCACCGTAGCCGACGACGCCCGCATCCGTTTCGACCTCAACCAGGATTGTTGTTTGACCAAGATTCTTGCCCATGGCCCAGACATAGGGCGTCTTGAACTTGGAAAAGAGCCGCGTGAGGCGAATATCTTTTATTTTCATGATCTTGTCTTCCGGTAGGTTTATCTTCGGTCTAGTGTGATCGAGTTACTGCATAGCTGGATGCGTCCAAGGGTGTGGGCTTGCCCATGATGAGATCAGCAAGCAACTCTGCCGACCCGGTGGCGAGGGTCCAACCCAGATGGCCGTGCCCGGTATTGACCCAAAGCCCCTTGCTGGATGTTTCGCCGATATAGGGCAGACCGTCAGCACTCATCGGGCGGAATCCAGTCCATGGCTCTCGCTTGCAGCCGTCAAGCGTCTGCGCAAGGTTGGGGTAAACGGATTTGGTCAGGCGATCGAGTTGCCGGATTATTTTGGGGCTTAGAGTGTCGTCATGCCCGGCGAATTCGGCAATTCCAACTGCGCGCAATTTGCCATTAATTGGAACAATCCCAACATGCATCCCTTCGTCGATAACAGGATACGAAGGCAGATCGTTGACGCCGGTTGTATCGTATGTGACCGAGTACCCTTTGACGGGGCGCACCAAGATTGATCTTGCGTCGTTTGCAGCCAATTTTCTTGTATTGGCCCCTAGGGCCAGAATGGTATTCTTCGCCCGAATATCTCCGATTGTTGTACGCGCGCCGATGACCCTGTCGCCTGACATCAGCAGTTCATTGGCTTGGCAACTAACATGTATTATCTGACCAGAAGCGACGAGGTCATCGCGGAGGATTTGACAGAATTTTCGCGAGTCCGCCACCACATCAGCGGAAAAACGAATTCCGCCTGCCAGCTGCGGGGCCAGCGCTTGAAGGTGCGGCTCAGCCTCAACAGTTTGATCAGGCGTTAGTGCCTCCCAATCTAGCCCAACCTCACTGAGGTGACGATTGGATCTGATCTGGGCTTCCAGACTTAGTTGGTCGCGGAAGATTTTGATGGTGCCACATTTTTTGGCTTCGAATTGGTCTGCGTATCCTTTGTAGTATTCCTCAAAGACATCCATGGAGAAGAGCGCGAGTTCTAGCAATCGGCGCGTATGGAGTTCGTGCAGATGCGGCTTTGAGTTCTTGAGAAAGTGTAGGCCCCATTTGAACAGGGACGGGATAGCTTTCGGCTTGATCCGCAGTGCGGAATTTTGTGTCACGATTGACCTCAAAAGCGTGGGTAATATCCCTGGCGAATTCCATGGCATGGTCTGTGAAGGCACCAGCATCGCACCGTTTGCAAAGTTGGCACCGAGACCGACATCTTCGTTGGCCTCCACCAACACGACCGAGCAGCCGCGTTTGGCCAATCGGTGGGCCGTTGTGATGCCAATCAGCCCACCGCCGATTATGAGCGCGTCCGCTTTCACGGCTTGCGAGCGATATGAGCGTAGGCGACGATTTCAACTTTGGCTTCCGGAGCTAGAATTGCAGCGACGACGACCGTCGCCCGATTTGGCAGAACCCCGTCGAAATACTCGGCGTAAACCGCGTTCATGCCAGGCGCATCCGCCGCATCAACCAGATAGATCAGACATTGGGTGATGTCAGCCATCGTGCCGCCCGCCGCCTCGACAGAGGCCTTGATATTATCCATTGTGCGTCGGGTTTGTTCTTTGATCGTCCCGTCGACAAACGCTCCGCTCTCATCAAATGACAGATGGGCCGTGTAGAGGATCTGGCCATCGGACGGCGCTTTCACCGCCCAATTGAGCGGTGCGGGGGGTGTCGGCAGATTTGAAGGTACAGCTTCGTGCATCGTGTTCTCTCTCAGTTTGTTTTGTGAAATTGCGTCGTTACGATCCGAAGACCAGATTAGGTAGCCAAAGGGCGATCTCAGGGACGAACGTGGTGATCATCAAGGTCGGCAACCAGGCAAATACGATGAACAATACCGTGGGCCATATCACCTTGTTGACTGGTACATCGGTGACGCGACAGCCCAGATAAAGCAGTGGTGCCGTTGGCGGTGTGATGTTCCCCATGCCAAGATTGACACCAAGCACCGCCGCGAAGTGGATCGGATCCATCCCGACACTCGTGACGACCGGCAGCAGAAGTGGCGCCGACAACAGGATTCCTGATACGTCATCCATCAACATACCAATCAGGACCATCACCAGATTGACCATCAACAAAACGATCACGGGATTCTCTGAGATCGAAAAAACAAGGGATTTCGCCATTCCGGGGATGTCTTCGAAAATCAGGAAGCGTGACACGATCAGGACCATGAACACCATCACCATAACCACGCCGATGGTAACTGCAGACTCGCGCAAAACCGCAGTGAAGGTCTCCCAGGTCAGGCCTTTGTAAACCCAAAAACCTACCGGCAAGGCATAGATAACCGCGAAACCGGCGGCCTCGGTCGGGGTCATGACGCCGCCGTAGATACCACCCAAGATGATAAAGGGCATCAGCAACGCTGGCAGTGCGAACCATGATCGTTTGCCAAATTCCGCAACAAAATTTTCGGGTATTTCGGACAAAAGCAGGTCATCGCGACGGCGCAGCATGAAAAAATTCACGACGCATAGAAAAAAGATCAGAACAAATGCAGGCCCGATCGTGGCTAGAAAACACTTGAGGACGGATTGCTGCGTAACCCATGCATAGAGGATCTGCGCGGCACTTGGCGGAATCAGCAACCCAAGCGGACTAGCGGCAATGAGTACGGCGGCTGATACCCCATCCGGATAGTTCGCGCGGCGCAGATGCGGCATCATGATCGCACCGATGCAGGTCAGCGTCGCTGCAGCACTGCCCGATATCGCGCCAAATACGGCAGAGGCGAAGACAGCAGCCGCGCTTAGCCCAGATTTATACCTGCCGACGAACAGTTCCGCCATACTAACAAGCGGTGCAGCAATTTTGCCGCGCTCCATGATGCCGCCAGCCAAAATGAAAAGAGGAATGGCCAGAAGCACGATGCTGTTCATTTTCCAGTGCCCGGCAGGCATGAATCCCGACACATCATGGCCACCGAAAACCGAAATGAGGATCAGCACTGCCCCAAAGGCAAGCGGAACGGAAACTCCGATGATCAGAAGCACACACAGAACGATTATGGAAGCAAGTATTAACATTGTCCGCCCCCCTTTTGATCTGCGCCAGGCAAAGCTGCGTCTGGCCTTGTGGCAATCAGCACGTAAAGACGCAGGCCGGTGTAAAACGCCATGAAAATGAAACCCGTGAGGATCGACAGACGGGCCACCAGAAACGGGATTTTCAAAGCGATAGTCCGCTGCCAGAAAGGATAGCTGTCGATTTCATCAATGATCATCAGGGCGGCCCAGTAGACCGCAAACAAAAGCACAATCAATTCAATCAGGACGACAGCGATTGCCCGAATGCGAAGCGCGAGCGGATTTTGCAGAACCTGACTCAGAAGATCGGCATTGATATGTGAATTATCATATGTGCCAAGTGATCCGGCCATGAAGAAAAGCCAGAAACAAATCACCATCAGCCATTCTTCGTAAGCAAAAAGATCCGTTTCAAGTATGTATCTGAAAATGACGACAAAGAAGAACGTCAAAGCCATAATCATGCAGGACACACTGACAAATATAGTCTTTGCTCTCAGCAGGAAACTGACGGGCCGCCTGAGACGTGTTGGAATTTGATCGACAAGGTCCATGAGAATACCTTTTGGGCTGAGGGGTCTGTCGGGACCGGAGTTTTTCCGGTCCCCAGCGGTTTTATGGCTGTTGTGGTTTAGTTTCCGGCAACGAGCTGGTCAAAAACCTCTTCTCCGACGATATCTCTGGCGATGGGCCAGACTTCGGCCTTGATTGCTTCAGAAATCGCTGCGCGCTCTTCGGGCGTAAATTCAACAACGGTCCAACCCTGCTCAACAAGAGCTGCAGAATTAGCTGCGTCGTTTTCCTGGGCCTGTTGGTTGTACCACGCCAATGCGTTCGCGGATGCCTTTTCAACAACTGCGCGCTGTTCTTCATTCATTTTACCCCATGTGCGCTGACTTGCATAAATAGCCTGAGATTCGGTGAATGCGTTGTACGGTACAAAAACGCTTCCAACGCCGCTTTTGGCAAAAGTGGACGTCACCGTTGTGGAGGTGCAACAAATTGCGCCATCAACAGTGCCCGCCTGCACAGCCGGAATAACCTCGGCCCAGTTCATGGTTGTCGTTTGATAGCCAAGTGTCTCAGTGGCCGCTCTGGCCAACTGAGAACCCCAGACTCGAATGTGCTTGCCTTTCTGGCCGATGCTTGTCGCATTTTCTGGTTCTTCGGTTAGAACGACCCCAACTAGGCCCTCAACACCAGTCCCGAGATACACAAGCCCGATGCGATCCAATGTCTCTGTTATGATCTGCGTGTAGGTCGACTCCGGATTACCAAAGATGCTGTTAACCTCGTCCCAGCTTGACGCCAGGAATGGCAGGCTATTCATTTCAAGCGCCGGGTCCTTATGGGCGTAAAGAAATGCAAACGTCATATCGACATTGCCCCGGATGGTATCCTCCAGCAGTTCTTCACCGGAACCAAGCTGGCTTGCGGGAAACAATTTGACCGAAAGCCCAACGTCGGCGGCCTCAATCTCCTCGGCGACCATCTCCAGAACTCTGTGCGCTGGATCCTCGATCGGCTTAACGCCGGCTATTCTGAGTGTCAGTTCCTCGGCAAAAGCCACCGACGATACAAGACACGTCACGGCTAATCCGAAAGCAGCATTTAGAACATACTTGTTCGATTTCATTTTCTTTCTCCTTTTAGTTATTTAGAGTTTGACAATATCCATTATAGCGTACATAGTGTATGTAGTAACGTAATTTTGAGTCGTAAATATGTCAAGAATATTTTCTTGTAGATGTCGGGGAAGGTGATCGGGCATGACAAAAGCAACGCGGGAGAGCGGCATTGACCGCGCGATCGATATTCTTGACTGTTTGCACAATCACGGGCGACCGATGGTGATCAACGAGCTTGCGGCGGCAATGGATGCACCGCGCTCAACCATCTATCAAGTGACCAAGAACCTGCTTAATCGTTCGGTATTGGATTCCTACAGCGGCGGGCGTGTTTTCCTGGGGCGCAAGCTATTTCTTTACGGATCCTCAGTCTCTGAACAGTACTCACTGATCGAGCTTTCAAAGCCGTTTATTGATGAACTGGCAGATAAGCTTGGTGAACGGGTTGAACTCAATGGATTGGTCGATTGGAAACAGAGTATTCTCTACGTGGCAGATGGAAAGCGCGCCTATTTCCTCCCACCGAACCCAAGCGCGAGCTATTCGTTGCCATTGACGTCCTCTGGGCGATTCTTGATCGATGGGTTGGACGAAGAAACGTTACTCACACACATTCCGGAGGAAGATTTTTTTCGGCACGGTACGCGTGTGATGACACTTGAACGCTTTATGCAGGAGAGCCAGGAGGCGAAGATGCGCGGCTACAGTGTCACATCAGATCTGCTTGATACCCACATATCCTCGATATCAAGGCCGATAATTGATGCCGACGGAGCGGTAATAGCAACGATTGGACTGGCATTCCCAACAGGCGAGCTTGATGCCAACAAAGATCGCTTCATCGAGGCGCTGAAGCAAACTGTCGACAAAGTAAACGAGAAGTTCTTGATAGTAGGCTGACGACGGTTTTGAGTGCTGTTGGTCAGAAAACCGCCAATCCGTAAATCTGTTGGTCAGTTCGCCCGGTTATGAGCGTATGCTAGGAGACTACTGACAATTCGAGCCACAAGGCCCTATGTTGTCCCAGTGCCGAAGCCGCCATTCGCACGCCGCGCAGCATCTGTCGAAATGGGCTCGTAGCCGACCTTAGCTGCGCGACCCACCAAGGTCCGCTAAGGGCCGAAAGCAGACCTGCCAACTCGTCCAGCTTTGGGAGCAAGCCAAAAAACTTCACTCTGATCTGATGCATAAATCGGGACCGCTTTCGGGACCACTTTTATATTTTAGAATAGAAATAAGTATCTGTAACTAAATCAAAATATACAAAGTTCGACGTCCTCTTCCGGGCACCATTTCTCCTTCTCATAGCTGCTCATAATCACTCAAAACTCTTGATTTTTAAGGATTTTTGTGACAGACTTCTGAACATAGCGAAACACTGCATACCCCACTTATACCCCCAATGATGGGGTAGAAAAGTGGGGTACACCGCGAAATTGCTGGAGGATGTACCCCAATTGGCCCTGTCAGAGTTCAAAATTAGCAAGGCAAAACCGAAGGATAAGCCGTATAAGCTCTATGATTCCGTTGGGTTATTCCTTCAGGTGAACCCTGGCGGCTCAAAACTCTGGCGTCAGAAATATAAACATCTCGGTAAAGAGCGACTTATCTCTCACGGGTCATATCCCATTGTCTCGTTGGCAAAGGCGCGATGTCAATCGCAGAGTAAAAAGGGACCAAGTCGCGGCGTAAAACTGGTCCACTGAGTTATCGTTTGTCGTGCGCTTTGGCGCGAGAGCTTGTCATATAGCTAACGCGTGCCAAAGCGCATGTTGGCCCTTGGGCCAACATTGTTCTGATCTGGATTTAGGTTTGATTACTTTTGTTTGTTACGGCTGTGTTTAAGTCTGTAGCTTTCGCCGTTCATCTCGAGAATGTGGACGTGATGGGTTAAACGATCCAACAGTGCGCCTGTCAGCCGCTCGGAGCCAAAGACTTCGGTCCACTCATCGAAGGGCAGGTTCGAGGTAATGATGATGGATCCGCGTTCGTAGCATTGGGATATGACTTCAAAGAGCAATTCCGCGCCCGATTTGCTGAGGGGCACAAAGCCCAACTCATCAATGATCAGGAGGTTCTGGCTGGTCAGTTGCTTTTGAAGACGCTGTAGCCTTCGCTCGTCTTGCGCCTCGATCAGGTCATGCACCAGTGCCGCAGCCGTGGTGAAGCGCACCTTTAGCCCTCGTTGGCATGCGGCCAGACCAAGTCCCAAAGCGATATGTGTTTTGCCCGTGCCTGACGGTCCCAGGGCGATGATGTTCTCCCTGCGATCAACGTAATCACAACGTGCCAGATCCATCGTCAGCGGCTTGTTCAAGCTGGGCATGATCTTGAAGTCAAAGCTATCCAAGCTCTTGGTGCTGGGGAACTTCGCCGCTTTGATCCGACGTTCAATCATCCGCCGTTCACGGTCGATCAACTCCATCTCACACAAGCGCGCCAAGTAGTGGATGTGGTCTTTGTTCTCTGCAGCACAGAGCTGCGCCTGTTTGGCATACTCGCCTTGGAACGTTGGCAGTCGCAGTTGTTTAAGATGGTGCCGCAAAAGGATTTGAGGGGCTTCGGTCATGCCGCAGTCCTCCCCATCAGGCTCATGTAGCTGGATGGGCGTGTTGTGCCAACATTGGCCTTTGGCAGATATGGATAGAAGTCCAAATCCAATCGTGGTGGCCGCTTCTCAACTCGGCACAGCACGAGGTGTTTTACGGCGTCATAGCCGATTGCACCCATATCAATGGCTTGTTGGATTGCGCCTTGCACAATATCCATTTCGAAGGTCTCCAAAAGGCGCAGGACCTGAACGTATTCTCGCTTTCCTGGCTTGCCCATTCTGGCCTCAAGCAGCCGGTGCAGCGTGGCGAAGACATCCGGAAGGTCCCAACCCTGCAAAGGGGCAGCCTGATCCAATGCACCCACCTTTTGTTCAAGCAGGGGCAAAAAGTGCAATGGATCAAAGATCATATCCGCTGATGTGTAGGATCGTTTGTGACGGGCAATAATCTCGTTGCCACATCCAATGATGACCTCATGCACAAACCCACGCACGTGAACATCGTGGTGGGCATAAGCCACCGGCACCGAGTAATCATTGCTGCGGTAGCGCACCATTGAGATCGACGTCGCGCGTGTGCTGACATGATCGCAGGCTTCATATTCCGCGACGGGCAATCCCATTAGGGCTTCTAAGTCCAACATGAGGCGGTCGCCAATGGTTTGGTTGTGGCCGCGCAGTTTGTCGCCCTGACGCTCTAAGCATCTCTGTTCCAGATGTGCGTTCAGATCATCAAAGCTGTCATAACGCGGTGCGGGCACCATGAAGTTGCGTCGGGTGTATCCGACCATGCCCTCAACGTTGCCTTTGTCATTGCCCCGCGCGGGTCTGCCAAACTTGTCATCAAACAAGTAATGCGACTGCAGTTCCGTAAACCGGCGCGTGCGGATGCGCGTCTTATCCCCAAGTATCCGAGCCACAGCGATCTTGGTATTGTCGTAGAGAATAGATTGGGGGATGCCACC
>CAJXTP010000014.1 GCA_913061335.1 uncultured Loktanella sp. | reverse complement strand
GCAATTCACGTACAGGCACAGAGTGGCCCGTTGGCGCGCCGCGCAATGTCGGATCAGTCGAGAAGCTGTACTGCGTTTTTGCCATACAAATCGGCAGGTCACCGTACCCTTGATCTTCCCAATCCTTCAGCTGATTGCGCAGCTTTTGGTCCATGATCACTTCGTCAGCGTGGTAGATACGCTTTGCGATAGTGTCGATCTTGTCGAACAACTTCATGTCATCAGGATAGATCGGTGCAAAGTTGGACACGCCGCTTTCAGCGATTTCAGCCACTTTCCGCGCCAAGTCTTCGGACCCTTTGGACCCAAATTCCCAATGCTGGGACAGAACCGCTTCGGACCCTTGGGTCGCAACATAGTCTTTGACCGCTTGGACTTCAGCATCCGTGTCGGTGACAAAGTGGTTGATCGCAACAACAACTGGCACACCAAACGACTTGAGGTTGCCAATGTGACGACCAAGGTTTGCACAGCCTTCTTTGACCGCATCAACGCTTTCAGTACCTAGATCAGCTTTCGCCATGCCGCCGTTCATCTTCATGGCGCGCACAGTGGCAACCAAGACGACACAATCAGGTGACAGGCCAGCCTTACGGCATTTGATGTTCAGGAACTTTTCAGCGCCCAAATCAGCACCAAAGCCAGCTTCGGTTACAACATAGTCCGCAATTTTCAGTGCAGTTGTTGTCGCAGTCACAGAGTTACAGCCGTGCGCGATGTTGGCGAATGGGCCGCCGTGAACGAACGCAGGGTTGTTTTCCAGCGTCTGCACAAGGTTCGGCTGCATCGCGTCTTTCAGCAACACCGTCATTGCGCCGTCGGCCTTAATGTCGCGGCAATACACTGGGGAACGGTCACGGCGATATGCCACGATCATGGAACCCAAACGCTTTTGCAGGTCATCAAGGTTCAGTGCGAGGCAAAGGATCGCCATAACTTCGGATGCAACTGTGATGTCGAAACCAGCTTCACGTGGGAAACCGTTTGCAACGCCACCAAGGGACACGTTGATCTGACGCAATGCGCGATCGTTCATGTCGAGAACACGACGCCAAGCAACGCGGCGAATGTCGATCTCAAGCGAGTTACCCCAATAGATGTGGTTGTCGATCATCGCGGACAGCAGGTTGTGCGCGGATGTGATCGCGTGGAAATCGCCTGTGAAGTGCAGGTTCATGTCTTCCATTGGAACGATCTGTGCGTAACCGCCACCAGCAGCCCCGCCCTTCATGCCAAAGTTTGGCCCAAGCGATGCTTCACGAATACAAACAGCGGCTTTTTTGCCGATACGGTTCAGGCCATCGCCCAGACCAACAGTTGTGGTCGTCTTGCCTTCACCAGCTGGTGTCGGGTTGATCGCCGTGACAAGAATCAGCTTACCGTTTGGACGGTCCTGAACGCTGTCGATGAAACGCTGGCTGACTTTGGCTTTGTCGTGGCCATATGGCAAAAGATCATCGCTACCGATGTCCAGTTTTGCGCCGATTTCTTGGATCGGGAGCTTGTTGGCTGCCCGCGCGATCTCGATGTCTGTTTTATAGGCCATGTGTTGTATTCCCTGAAATTCGGCGCTCTGTCCGGTTGTTCTGCGACAGGTGTAACGGGGCGGGGTGCGGCGAAACACCGCTATTGCGACATTTTCACTGCCGGAATCGTCGGGTCCGACAAATGCTGTGTCGGATCAGAAACGCTGAGTGACGATTAGGGACGCCAAGCCCGCTGGTCCGGCACATGCAACGTCACCGCATCACCGACCCGAAACGTGCCCTCGCGCTCAACCCAAGCCGTCACTCCGCGTTTGCCTTTTGCAGCCGCCTTGAACGGTTTGCCGTGGGTTGGATGATCCATCTCGATCTCGCGGGCAGGTAAATTGCAGGGGCGATTTTGCATGTCGACCACAATTGTGGTGCCATCCCCGGACTGAAGCCGCGACGACGGTGGCACATGGCTAAAATCAGAAATTCCTTTGATCACAATCGAACAGCCCAGCAATGCGGGGTCCAGCGTGTCCAAACCACAATCGGCGGCAATTTGGTCGATCTCTTCTTGGGACATCACAGACAGTTGCCGCACATTGCGGATCTCAGTGCCCTCAGGCCACTGCGCCCTCACACGGACACAGGACGCGCGTGTCAGGCCGCTGTGCGCCTCACCTTCGGCACCAGCATAGGTCATGGTTAACGCGGACGCAGGCGCGCTGCGCAATCCAGCATCGGGGGCGACGGTGCCGATCCAAACGATCTCACCGATTTGCTGCGTGGGGGTCAATGCGGGCATGTGCGTGTCTCCTGTCGCGTGTCCCATTGGTAGCCAGCACAGCGCGCGGGATCAAACGGCAATTTGTGACATCTCGCATAACGAAAAACGCCGCCCCAATCAGGGACGGCGTTTTGATCTTATGGTGTTGGCTCTGGCGCCATTCCAGTATCAGGAGCCTTTGGCTTTTTCGGCTTGGTCTTGGGGATCGCCGTGATCGAACTGCCACCCGTTGGCTTGTCCTCTTCATCCTCATCAATATGAGGCGGCTCGCCGCGAATAACCCGTTCAATCTCAGCACCAGTCAGCGTTTCATACTCAAGCAGGCCTTGGGCAAGCAGTTCAAATTCCTTGGTTTTCTCCTTAAGGATTTTGACCGCTACAGCGTAACCTTCGTCGATGATCCGCTTCACTTCGCTTTCAATCAGCTCTTTTGTGGCCGCAGAAACCGAGAACCCGCCCGCGCCGCCGTTGGCCTGATAGCCAGCCGCAGCCTCTTGGTAATCAATGTTGCCAACCTTGTCAGACATGCCGTAACGCATGACCATCGCACGGGCCAAAGCAGACGCCTGCATGATGTCACCCACAGGGCCGGACGACACAGAATCTGCGCCATACTTCATGATTTCAGCCGCTTTGCCCGCCATAGTCATGGCGATACGCTGTTCAGCTTCGTCCTTGAACATCTGCAACTTGTCCATTTCAGGCAGGCTCATCACCATGCCCAATGCACCGCCGCGCGGAATGATCGTAGCCTTATAAACCGGATCACATTTTTCAAGGTTGATGCCCACAATCGCGTGGCCAGCCTCGTGATATGCAGTCTTTTCCTTCTGGTCTTGGGTCAGCACCATCGAGCGACGTTCAGCGCCCATCATGATCTTATCTTTGGCCTGCTCAAAATCATGCATCGCAACAAAACGCCTGCCGACACGGGCCGCCGTCAAGGCCGCTTCGTTCACAAGGTTCGCCAAATCAGCACCGGAAAAACCGGGCGAGCCACGGGCAATAATCCGCAAATCAACATCAGGACCAAGTGGGGTTTTACGGGCATGCACCAGCAAAATCTTTTCGCGGCCTTTGATGTCTGGGTTGCCGACAGTGATCTGACGGTCAAAACGACCTGGACGCAGCAAGGCAGGATCCAACACGTCTTTACGGTTTGTCGCCGCGATGATGATCACGCCTTCATTGGCTTCAAAACCGTCCATCTCGACTAGCAACTGGTTCAATGTCTGCTCGCGCTCGTCATTGCCGCCGCCCATGCCAACACCACGGGCACGGCCCACAGCGTCAATCTCATCGATAAACACGATACACGGCGCGTTCTTTTTGGCTTGCTCGAACATGTCACGGACACGGGATGCACCCACGCCGACGAACATCTCAACAAAGTCAGAACCGGAAATCGTAAAGAATGGTACGCCCGCCTCGCCTGCAATTGCACGCGCCAGCAGCGTCTTACCCGTCCCCGGAGGGCCCTCAAGCAACGCGCCTTTCGGGATTTTACCACCAAGACGGCTAAATTTCTGCGGGTTGCGCAGGAATTCAACGATTTCTTCCAGCTCTTCCTTGGCTTCATCAATGCCGGCCACATCGTCAAACGTCACACGGCCATGCTTCTCGGTCAGCAATTTCGCCTTGGATTTGCCAAAGCCCATCGCACCACCTTTGCCGCCGCCTTGCATCCGGTTCATGAAATAAATCCAAACACCGATCAATAACGCAAATGGCAGCAGTCCGATCAGGAACGTCTGAATGCCCGATTGCTCTTGGCTTTGCACCGCAACTGGCACCCCCTTGGCAAGCAACATATCAGACACCGAAGCATCACGCGGAATGATCGCGACGTAATCATTGCCGTCTGTGCCACGATAACGAGCCTGTTCACCGTCCAGTGTAACTTGCGCCACACCGTTGTTTTCAACGGCAAAAACGAATTCTGAATAGCTTTTTGAATTGCTCACCGTGCTACCAGCAGTTCCGCTGAACAAATTGAAAAGCGCCAGAACCAACAGGAACAGGACGACCCAAAAAACCAGATTACGTGTGTTGCCCAAGGGGACACTCCTTTGAAATCGAAGAATATGACGCAGAGAGTCGCGCCAACCGTTACTACTAAAATAGAGGCAAAACGCCAATCTTCAATGCACAACCAACGAAGAATGAAAATCTGCGACAATCCGCGCTGTCCAGCCGGATTGTAAACCGGCCAACGGCGCGGAAATCAGCGTATCACCGCGCCAAACCGCAGGGCTCGCCATCAGCGACAATCGCGGCAACCCGGCACTGCGCCAATCAGGGCAATCCGCGATACCGTCACCCAACGCGGCAATGTGCAGATCATCTTCATGCGGTCCATCCAACGCCCAACGCCCATCCCAAAGGTCCGTCGTCGCGCATTTGGTCAGCCGCACTGCATTCGCCTCGCGCATCACGCGCATTTGTCCGTTTTTGACAGTCACGATGCAGCCGCCAAGCGTATGCGTGCCCTCCAACGACAGCCCATCCATCAGATGCTGCATCGCAGACGCACGCGGTGGATACGGCAACCGGCCGACCCATTGAATAACTTTGCTGCGCAAACGACGCGCAATTTCATCGGGGACATCGGGCTTCAACGGCAAGCTTAAATCACCAACCTCAGCCACAACATGCCGCGCGGCCTCAATACTTGTATAGTGGTCCAGCGCATCGCGGGCTTGGCGCAGCGCTGTGCCTGCATGCTGCAAGGCATCGGTGCGCAGACCCAATTCGTCCAGCGCAACCATCGCTTTACGCACGCGGATACGTTCAAAGTCCACGTCGTCATTGCTCGGGTCATCAACCCAAGTCACATCATTGCGGGTCAGATAATCGCGCAGCTCGGTCCGTGTGCACATCCACAACGGGCGGGCATAAGTCAGACCGTTTCGATCAAATACGCGGTCCATCGCAGACAGACCATCAACGCCCGCCTTGCGCGACAGGCGCATCAAAAACGTCTCGGCACCATCGTCCATCGTATGGCCAAGGGCGATCCCGCCGACGTCATTTCCGCGCGCCCATTCGGCCATCAGGTGGTAACGGGCATCACGCGCAGCGGCCTGCAAATTGCCGTGACCATCCCAATTATTCCAAAGCAATGTATCATGGGGAATGCCAGCATCGGCACAAAACGCGGCAACGCCCGCCGCCTCGCGGTCTGATCCATCACGCAGGCCATGATCAACGGTCACAGCCGCAATCGGGTGTCCTGTTTGGGCAGACCAGCGGGCATACAAATGCAACAACGCCATGCTGTCGCCACCGCCAGACACGGCGATACCAATTTTTGTGGGACGGGTTGGAAACGCTTTCCCGACCCAATGAACTAGCCGGATATCATCACCCGCAGGCGGGCTTAATTGCATCCAAGACCAGCCATTGCTTGCGCGGCATCATTGGTCGCAGGCGCAGACGGGAACCGCGCACCAACTTCGGCCAAGGTCACGCAAGCATCCTGCGTCTGGCCAATCGCACCAAGCGAAAACCCAAGCTTGAACAGCGCATCAGGGGCTTTGCCGCCCTCAGGATTGCTTGAAAACGCCTCAAGATATGCACGGGCAGCATTCGTCATCTCGCCCAAACCTTCCAACGCCTCGCCACGTAGGTACGCCGCCTCAGCCGCTATCGGAGATCCCGGATAGGTCGCGCTAAAGGTCGCAAGCTGGTCAGCGGCGCTGCGAAAGTCACCAGCCGCAAGCGCCGCCTGCGCCCGCTCAATGTCTTCTGCTTCGCCAATAGCCAATGCAGGGCCATTGGGCTCAGCACTTTCCGGCATAATAACGCCCGCGGCACTATCAACACCACCAAGGCTTGGGGTCTCGCCAAGGCTGGAAATGTCGCAATTGGCTTCCAGCTCGCAAAGACGAAACTCAAGATCGCCGACACGGTTGGTACCATCAACGGTAATCCGGTTAACGCGGAATTCGAGTTCCTCGGTCTTAGACGTCAAACGCTGCAACTCGGCTTCAATCGCATTCAACCGATCCAGCGGCGTGTTACCCACCGACCCGATGGTCAAGGCACCCGTCGTCGAAAGCTCAACGCGCAACCTTTGCAGATCGACATAAAGGCCCGTCAGTTGTTGGCGAATATCGGCCAGTGTCTGATCTTGGGCGACAGCCGCCGCAGGGGCCGCCAGCCCAAGGGCAATAATCAATGCAATCCGGTACAGCATGCGGGCGTCCTTAGCTTAACGAAGCAAGAGAGATCACCGTGACAGCACGGCGGTTGGAAGCATAACAGCTTTCTTGTGAACAGATCTGAATTGGGCGTTCCTTGCCATAGCTGGTCGCGCGCAACCGGGTCGCTGGCACACCCTTGGACACCAAATATTCGCGAACAGCATTCGCACGGCGGAACCCAAGGCTAATGTTATATTCGCGCGTGCCCTGCTCGTCGGCGTGGCCTTCGATGATCGCCAAATAGTCGGCATTAGATTGCAACCAACCGACTTGACCGTCCAGAATGATTTTACCTGCGGCTGTCAACGTCGACGTATCAACGGTGAACAACACGCGGTCACCAATTGTCTGGTTGAAAAACAACGGGCTGGTCGGGTCATTGGCACCCGCTTGGGCATCCGCGTTCGCATCGTCCGCGCCTGCCGCAAAACGGTCGGGGTTTGTACATCCTGCGGTAATCGCAATCAGGCCCATAAGGGCGATCTTTGGTAGAAATGTCATAAGTGGGTATCCCATTCTTATCTGCTCTTTTGCCGGACACTATCATAGATATACGCGGCGTGGAAATAACACGTTATTACGGTTGTAGCGGCCCCCAAGACGGATCGGATGCACCATTTGGCAATGGCACGGGCTTTAAGTTCCGGCCAGACACATCCACAGAATAAAGCGACGACGTGCCGCCAGCACCCTGCGTTTCGCGCATAAACATAATTACACGACCATTGGGGGACCACGTCGGGCCTTCATCCAAGAATGACGACGTCAACAAACGCTCTTCGGAGCCATCTGTGCGCATCACACCGATATGGAACCGACCCGCATTTTGCTTAGTGAACGCAATCAGATCGCCGCGCGGGGACCACACAGGCGTGGCATAGCGGCCATCACCAAACGAAATCCGGCGAGCATCGCCACCATTTGCGGACATAATATACATCTGCTGGGTGCCTGATCTGTCGCTTTCAAACACAATCTGGGAACCATCAGGCGACAGGCTTGGGGCTGTTTCAATCGACGGGGCTGACGTCAAACGGGTGCTGGCACCGCTGGCAATATCGCCACGGTAAATGTCGGTGTTGCCGCCATTGGCAAGGCTATAAATGACCTGCGTACCATCACGCGAAAACCGCGGACTAAACGCCATTTCGCCGTCCGCTGTCTGCAATTGACGGGTGCCAACAGACGTCACATCCAGCACATTGATACGCGGAAAGCCGGACGCAAAGCTGGTATATAGAACGCGGTCACCCGTTGGTGAAAACCGCGGGGCCAGAACCAATGCCGAACTATCAGTTAAAAACTGCATATTCGCGCCGTCAAAATCCATGATCGCCAGCCGCTTTTGACGATTATCCTTGGGACCGCTTTCAGAAACAAACACGATCCGACTATCAAAATAACCGCCCTCGCCCGTGATACGACCATAAGCAGCATCAGCGACCTTATGGGCCATGCGACGCCAACCATCGACAGTGCCTGCAAACTGCAACCCGCCACCCATCTCGGAGCCGGAAAATACGTCGTACAAACGAAACTTTACGATCAACTGATTGCCCGACACGGTGACAGCACCGCTGATCAAAGCCTGCGCATTAATTGCGCGCCAATCAGGGTAAGCAACCGCCTGGGCAAAACTGCTATGGGCACTGATGAACGCCGATGCAGGAATTTCGCGAAACAACCCAGTGCCGGACAGATCCAGTGACACAAGACGGGTGATATCGGCAGCCACTTGGGCAGCTGCGGCATTTTCAGGTTCAAAACTTGGGACCGCAAAAGGCAGCGGCTCGATCACACCGTCGGTGATCGTCAGGCGCAAAGGCCCGCTTTGGGCCAACACAGGTCCGGCCAGCATTAGCGCCACCAGAGCAATCAGAAATCGTTTCATCATCATTCGCCTCAATTCTCGCCACGGGTCTTGGCCCGTCTTTGCTTAATATCTTATGGCACACACATAAGGGGAAAACACGCCCCCTACGCGCACAACCGCCTATCGCAAGCGCATTCCCGAAGGATCAAACGTAATTTCAACTTCACGCCATTGGTCATATTTATCTGCAGGCAAGTCATAACCTGATGCACCACAGCGCAAAATAGCGCGCCGCGCCGCCTGAAACGCAATACTTTGTGATCCAGATGTTCCACCGTCAACGGCCAGCTGGCGCACATCACCTTGCACGCCGCCATCGCGATCCAGACCAAACGCAACTGTCACCGTGACACGCGCCGCTTCTGATCCTGGATCAACATTCCAACAGCGATTTACAGCAACGCGGAAGCCTTCCTTTTCGGACCCGCTCATCGGCGGACCAGCAGGCAAATCAGGCGCGGTCGCCGCCATCGCAGCTGCGACAGCCGCCGCAACAGCCGCATCATCGCTCGCAGTCGTCGTCGGTGTCTCAGTCGCTGGCGCAGGCCGGTTCGGGCGCGTTCGCGGACGGGCCGATGTGGTCACAGCACCTGATGGTGCAGCATCTTCAATCGCAATCTCGGTCGCGGCTTCCTCTGGTGCAGTTGGGGTCTGGGCTGGCTCGACGACCTCGGCCACCGCACTGTCATCAGGCACAACCGCATCGCGCACAATGTCAGCCACGTCCGCTTCAGGCGCTGGCGGGGCCACAGCCACGGGGGCCACACGCGGTGCAGGGCGCGGCTGCGGACGCGGACTAACCGCCAAATCAGGGGCGGCCTCAACTGCAGGCGGCGCGGGTGGCTCTGGGGCAACATCCGCCACATCAGACGGCGGCGCAGGCGGCTCTGGGGCTTCTGGCGGCGGCGTTTCCGCGTCAGGTTGCACGGCAGGTTCCGGCGTTGGAACAACTTGCGGCGCAGTCTCCGGTTCAATCGGTGTAGGCGCATCCTCAATCAGCGGCTGGGCAGGGGCCGTTGGATTAGCAACATCAGGCTGTGGCGTGGTCGCGGCCAAAATTGCGGCAAATTCTTCACCAGACACAACTGACACCTCAGCCACCTCAAACGGCAACGGCTCACTGGAAAACCCCCATCCCGAAATGAGCCAGCCAATCAGCCCGACATGACCAATCGCAGAGATATAAGTACCCGCGCTGCGCATGCAATCAGCCGTCCGACCCGTTTAACGCAGGGCCACCAATATCCGTCACCAAACCAATGTTGGAAAACCCACCAGCATTCAGCGCGCCCATAACTTCGGCCACGGTATTCCAAGCATTTGCACCGTCTGCGCGTAAAAATATCCGATCCGATGTCCGTTCCGCAGCAATCGCAGTCAGTTTACCAACCAATTCATCAGGGGCAGTCACCGTATTCTGGATCATAATCTCACCCGCTGCCGTAATCGTCACCGTCAACGGCTCTTCTTGATCCGATGGCAGCGCATTCGCTGCGGTCTTAGGCAATTCCACTGGCACACCGACGACCGATAACGGGGCGGCAACCATGAAAATAATTAGCAAAACCAGCATGACATCAACAAACGGCGTGATGTTGATCTCGGCCATCGGCGCAGACCGACGACGTCCCCGACGACGGCGACCACCGCCACCGCTTTCGGACTGAATAACACCGCCGCCCAATTAACTGTCCAACTGACGGCTAAGGATGGTGGCAAACTCGTCAGCAAACGCCTCGTATCCCGCGACAATGCGGTCACTATCTGCGGACAGCTTATTATAGAAAATGACGGCAGGGATCGCGGCCAACAGACCCAAACCTGTCGCCAACAGCGCCTCGGCAATACCCGGGGCCACAACAGCCAGATTGGTATTCTGCTGCTCTGCAATCTCAATGAACGCGTTCATGATGCCCCAGACGGTACCAAACAGCCCGACAAACGGGGCCGTCGACCCAACAGTCGCCAACACAGGCAAGCCCTTTTGCAAACGGCCAACTTCTTTGGCGATAGCGACATCCATGGACCGATCAATGCGCGCCTGCGCACCTGCGATCAAACCACCATCTTGGCGGTGCGACCTGCGCCACTCCAACATGCCTGCTGCAAAAATCTTTTGGCTCTGACCTGTGGGGCTGGTGCCGATTTTGTCGAACAACGCGTCCAGCGGATCACCCGACCAGAACAACTGATCGAATACATCTGCCTCCGCGCGGGCGCGGCGATATTGCCTGATTTTGTCGATAATCACGGCCCAGCACCAAACGGATGCGGCCATCAACATAATCATGACGAGTTTTACGGTAATTGTCGCGCGCGCGAATAACGCCCACATCGTGAAATCTGTTGCTGCTTCCATGTGCCTGCTCTGGTTTTGCGGCCCTGTTTGGGCTCTGATTACGGACAACATATACAAGGTCGCACGATAAATCCAACGCAACCGCGCAGCACATGGTCACAAAACCGCGTCAGGTTGCGCGGATGTTCGCCGGAAGCCGCGCAGGTCTACCGTTTTGATCAATCGCAACGATGGTCACAAGCGCCTCAAACAACAGGTCCGCGCCGCGCATCACACCTTGGCGCACAACCAGTCGGGCACCCGTTAGCTTTTCAACACGCGTTTCAACAACAAGCGCATCATCATACCGCGCAGGCATAAAATAATCGGCCTCAACACGGCGCACAGCAAACACCACGCCGCTGGCTTTCATCGCAACCTGATCAACACCCAAACCACGGACCCATTCACTGCGGCCGCGCTCAATGAACTTGAGGTAATTTGCGTAATACACAATGCCCGCCAAATCAGTGTCTTCATAATAGACACGCACGGGGAACCGGTGGGTCATAACGATATACGCGCAGACAGGCGCAGCGCATGGCTCGGATCATGTGCAACGCTTGGCATCACCGGATCATAAGCAGCACGGATCACGCCCGCAATTTCAGGGCGCAACACCGTCATCCCGTTGATTTCCCCCAACAGGGACGGCGCGGTATCCGACCAAAGCAATATCATCTGAGCAGCCTGCGACAACGCAAGCGTATCAGCCGACGCCTCAGCTAAATGCGCGTCCATTCGTAAAAACACAAAACACGCGCTAATTGCACCCTGCGCGTCAAACCTAAAAAGACGGTATTGATTGGCCTCACTCGCCTGCAATTTCGCGATCAACGGACCAATCTCGGGGATCATCTGATCAAGATGCGGCACATCCAAAAGCTCGGCCCAATCCTTGCAGAAAAACATCATCAGGTTGGCACCAAGCTCGGTGTCCAGCTCATCCATCTTATGGTTAGCAGCAACAACAACCGCCTCAATCGCGGCCTTAAAAACCGATAACGTCGGCGCATCGACACCAAACACAACGGGCACAATCGGGCGGCCCCAACGGGCAAAAACATATGCGCCATCAGAGCGGGTGAAAAACGGTTCAACATTCAGCATTTTATCAGTCATCAAATAAATCCGTTTTTGATCTCGGCGCATCCAAGCCCAAATGGGTCCATGCCGCCTGCGCCAACATGCGGCCACGCGGTGTGCGCTGGATCAAACCCTTTTGCAGCAAATACGGCTCGATCACTTCTTCCAGACTGTCACGGCTTTCAGATAGGGCCGCCGACATAGTTTCAATCCCAACAGGGCCACCACCATAGCTTTCGGCCACAAGCCGCAAATACCGGCGATCCGCACTATCAAGGCCCAGATGATCGACACCCAAACGGGTCAGCGCGCTATCGGCAATTTCGCGGGTCACTTTACCGTTGCCTTCAACAACCGCAAAATCCACGACACGGCGTAGCAAACGACCTGCAATACGCGGGGTGCCACGGGCGCGCTTGGCAATCTCGCGGGCACCCAAATCCTCGGCGGGGGCACCCATCAGGCGGGCACCGCGCGTGACAATCTCGTGCAGCTCGTCTTCGGTATAAAACTCCAGCCGTGTCGGAATACCAAACCGGTCGCGCAACGGCGTCGTCAAAAGCCCCATGCGGGTCGTCGCACCCACAAGCGTAAACGGCTGCAATTCAATGCGCACAGTGCGCGCCGCAGGCCCTTCGCCAATCACCAAATCCAGCTCAAAATCTTCAAGCGCCGGATACAGCACTTCTTCTACTGCCGGATTAAGCCGGTGAATCTCGTCGATAAACAACACATCGCGGGCCTCAAGATTGGTCAGGATCGCAGCCAAGTCACCTGCCTTGGCCAACACAGGGCCAGACGTCATGCGAAAATTCACACCCAGCTCGCGGGCCATAATCTGCGCCAGTGTGGTTTTACCCAAACCGGGCGGGCCATGAAACAACGCGTGATCCATCGCCTCGCCGCGTATCTTGGCGCTCTCGATAAATACTTTCAGGTTTGCGCGGGCCTCACGCTGGCCAATAAATTCATCAAGCGTTTGCGGACGCAACGCGCGATCGGAATCTTCGGCTTGGCGCTCTGGGCGCAAGGAGGGGTCATCATCAGTCACAAATCACCCCTACCCCTTTGGGGCCAACAGCTTCAAGGCCGCACGGATCAATGCAGACGTATCCGCATCAGGATCAGCGCCCGCCGCTTGTGCGACAGCGCCCGCCGCATCACCAGGAGCGTAGCCAAGATTGGCCAACGCCGACAATGTCTCGGACTGCGCAGGGTTTGCCTTGGGCACAGGCGCGCGGCGCTTTGGCGCGGGTTCAATGACCTCATCGCCCATCGCCTCGGCCACAGTGCCACCCATCGCCATTACACCCGGTGCCTTATCTTTCAATTCAATCGAAACGCGCTGCGCCGTCTTGGGACCAACACCCTTGGCCTTGGCCAGCGCATTCCAATCGCCCAGCGCAATCGCACGGCTCACACCATCAGCCCCCAGCGCGCCCAAAATCGCCAGCGACGCCTTTGCACCAATACCCTGAACCGACATCAACAAACGATGCCATTCCTTTTCGACCAACGTCGTAAACCCGAACAATTGCAAATTATCCTCGCGGACCAGCAGATCAGTATACAGCGCAACAGGTTCGCCATTGCTTGGCAGGCTCACCATCACGCGGTTGGACACATAAACCAAATAGCCAATGCCGCGCACATCAATCAGCACGTGATCGGTACTGCGGTATTCCAAAATGCCTGCGATCTTGCCAATCATGCGGATGCCTTTGCTAATGCAGCGGACAACCGGCCCGCAGATTGGGCATGATGCGCATGGCAGATCGCAATAGCCAGCGCGTCGGCAGCATCCGGTCCAGCCAGCTCAACACCGGGCAGTTGCAAACGGACCATATGATCAATCTGACGCTTATCGGCATGACCAACACCAACCACGGCCTTTTTGATCGCATTGGGGTAGTATTCACCAATCGGCAATCCAGCCTGCGCAGGGACCAACATGGCAATGCCACGGGCCTGACCCAGCTTTAGGGTACCCGCGCCGTCTTTGTTCACAAACGTTTGTTCAACAGCGGCAGTATCAGGCCCATAAGTCGCAAACACTTGGGTCAGCTGAAAATGCAACGACGCAAGACGGACGCCCAAATCATCGGTGCCCAGCGACGTACACACGCCATTGGCAACATGTGAAATACGCGAACCGTTCACGTCAATCACGCCCCAACCCATATTCCGCAACCCCGGATCGATTCCCAAAACACGCATCTGCAACCCCATAGTTTTGTTTTTATTATCAAGTTGCCAGATTTTTAGCACAAAACGCGAACATAAACCAAGCAGGGAATACCACGTGGCAAAAATACTGCAGGTACACCGTCGATCAATTGCGTCAAACAAGCGTTGAAAAACGACTCTTTTCAGCCATAAAAACAAGGGTTATGCGGCTTTATATGGTTAATTATGAGGCATTCTGAAAACGCATATGAGACATGCAAAAACAGCACTGGTGGAAATGAAATCGCGGGTCTAGATGCGGATTATGAAATCAACGCTGCTCCTGCAGCAAAACCTAAAGGAATAAGCCAATGGCTGCTTTTGACACCACCCGCCCCGTCGTTGTTCTCTCTGCAGGGCGCATCACAAACTTTGTTGCAAATACATTCGGTTCGTTTGCTGCTTGGAACGATGCACGCATCACACGTAACTCTTTGGGCCAGCTGTCTGCCCGCGAACTGGAAGACATCGGTCTTTCCTTCGCTGACATCGACCTGATTGCGGCACGCAAAGCACGCTAATCCGATAAGGATAGCAAACGACAAAAAAAGGCCGCGCCCAAGCAATTGGGACGCGGCCTTTTTTATGCTGCACCTAAGTTTTAGGCGCCCATATTCTTGAAAATATCTGCAACAAAAACGGTTGCCGGCTCGGGCTGCATGATCCATGCGCCTGCTTTTTCCGCAATCGACAAGCCAGACAATGCAGCTACACGGCTGACATATTCAGCCTGCCCCAAGTCAGCATAGATATAGGCTTTGAAAAAGAACGCACATACGATCAGCTTGACCATGGCTTTGACGGGAAATTTAGGATTATAAATGCGCGGTGTAGCGACGATAAGGCCGGTATCCGTGACTTTGCACGTCGCGCCGTGGTTCAGCCTATGATGGCGTCGCACAATGCGCTTCAGGCGGCGGTCGAAAGGGTTAGACACAAAAGACATACTCTTAATTCCAAGCAAGCGCCCCCACGCTTCATGACTAAAATCGCGCCTGAATGTGGCCGAAATAAGGCAACCCCCTCAAAACAACTTAAAATCTTACATTTTCAGGTATTCTTGCCAAGCGTCAGCGTCGTCCAGTCAACAATACTATCGCGTTGCAATAGATTGAACCCATTTGCGCAATAAACCGCGATCACATCGTCGGCTTGTTCGTTCAATATTCCCGATAGAATCACATATCCGCCCGCTTTCACCACACGGCCCATGTCAGGGGCCAACCCGATTAACGGACCTTTTAGGATATTGGCGAACACCAGATCATAGGGGCCCATGGTCTCTAATGCGGGTGCGTCGAACCCTGCGGCCACAACGCAATCCACGCGGCCCGCCAATCCGTTGGCCTTCACATTGGCCTCGGCGACCTCGACCGCGACAGGGTCAATGTCGCTGGCCAGTATGGTTCCAGGCAAAACCGCCGCAGCGGCCATCGCCAAAACAGCGGTGCCGCAACCCACGTCGATAATCGTGTCGCCAGCAAACCCGTCTTCCAACAGCCGATCAAACGCGCGCAAGCAGCCTAGCGTCGTGCCGTGGTGGCCAGTGCCAAACGCCATCGCTGCCTCGATCAACAAGGGCACACAGCCATCCGGCACTTTGTCCGCGTCATGGCTGCCGTAAACAAAAAACCGCCCCGCCTCGACAGGGCACAATTCGCGGCGCACTTTGCTGATCCAGTCTTGCTCGGGAATTTCAGATATTAGAAAATCTTTGACGCCGTGCATCATGGCCAAGACCGCCAGACCCGCTCCGTCAGGGGCATCGGTGAAATATGCGCCGACTTCCCACAGGCCAGATCCGTCTTCGATCTCGAAAATACCCGTGCCAGTCGGTTCGGGTATCAGCGCCTCAAGATCTTCACACAACGCCGCAGCATCATCTTCGTTCGGGGCGATCGTCAAAGCGGAATAAGAAAGCATGCGGGCAATTGCCTTATAGGTGGGGTCACCCCTCGCCTAGGCAATCGCCCCGCATTGGTCAATTGGTCTTAGACGTTTGTGCCAATCGGACAGGTCACACCCGTGCCACCGATCCCACAATATCCGCTAGGGTTCTTGGCCAGATACTGCTGATGATAGCCTTCGGCGTAATAATAGTCAGGCGCAGGCAAAATCTCGGTCGTGATTGCACCGTGGCCAGCCGCAACCAACCGTGGTCCAAAACCAACCTTGCTCGCTTCAGCCGCTGCCGCCTGCGCGTCCGTCGTTGTGTAAATCCCAGACCGGTACTGCGTACCCGCATCATTGCCCTGACGCATACCCGTGGTCGGATCATGGCCCTCCCAGAACACCTGCAACAACTGGTCATAGGAAATCTTGGCAGGGTTAAACACCACACGCACGACTTCGTTATGGCCAGTATTGCCCGTGCACACCTCTTCATAGGTGGCATTTGGGGTAAATCCGGCAGCATAGCCAACAGACGTGCTAAACACGCCGTCCAATTGCCAGAAAATGCGTTCAACACCCCAGAAACAGCCCATCCCAAATATGGCGACCTCCATCCCGGCAGGAACTTCTTTCAACGGCGTATTCAGAACAAAGTGGTTCTGTGCAGTCGGCAAAGCCGCATCTCGGCCCATAAGGGCGGCGTCAGCAGCGACCATCTCGGATTTCGTACGGAACATAGACAGCATAGAAAGCTCCTTTATCTTGGGTGTCAGTTTAATATGGGGCGGCGCGCGAAAATTACTACTCCGCAGCTATCGTCAATCGGGTTTGAAACACAGTCTCGTGACCCTTGGCCGGATGACGCGGAATTAATAGCGCCAATCCAAACGACACAGACGCCATGCAAGCCGCCAACACAAACACCGCCGCAGGGCTAACCAACCACAACAACCCAAGCAGCACCGGCAAAAACACCGCCGCAATATGGTTGATCGTAAAGGCAACGGCAGCCGTCGGGGCAATATCTTGGGGATCAGCGATCTTCTGGAAATACGTCTTCAACGCAAGCGCGAGGGCAAAGAAAATATGATCAATCACATACAATGTCGCCGCGATCACAACACCCCAACCAAAGAAATACACGCCGCCATATGCCGAAAACACCAACACCAGCCCAGCATATTCAAACAACAACGCGCGCCGTTCACCAAACACACCAACAATGCGCCCAATCAGCGGCGCGACAAAAATATTGGTCATCAGTGTCAGCAAATACAGCGACGTGATCTCATGTACGTCAAAGCCGAACTTTTCGACCATCATAAACCCTGCAAACACGACAAAAATCTGGCGGCGCGCACCGGCCATAAATTGCAGCGTATAATACAGCCAATACCGACGGCGCAGCACAAACGTCTTTAACTGCGGATGCGGGGCTTCAAACTGCGGATAGGCAAACAAACAAAACAGCGCAATCGCAACAGTCGCACCACCCGACACCATATAAACAAAGGCATATGACAGATCAAACGCCTGCCACGTCATCACGATTAGCACATAGGCCACAAACGTAACAGCCGACCCAGCGGCCATCAGCCAGCCAATCATCTGCGGCGCACGGGCCTTTTCAATCCATTGCAATTGCAGCGACTGATTGACCGTCTCGTAATAATGGAACCCGATGGACGACAGCATGGTCAGCGTCAAAATCCCGGTCATGCTCGGGAAAAATGCCGTAATCCCCGTCGCCACGCCGAGCATAACCAAAGCCACCAGCCCCAGCACCTGCTCGCGAATAAAGATGATCAACGCGATCACGCCAACGGCCAAAAACCCCGGAATTTCGCGCACAGTATGCAGCAGACCAATATCCGAGCCATCAAACCCCGCGACCTCGATCACAAAGTTATTGAGCAACGCCGACCACGTATTAAACGCAATTGGCATCGCCAACGCCATCATGAACAGCAGGGCAATTGGGCGGCGCCAAAACGGCAGCGTCAGGGCATCATCTAAGCGAACTATTTTCATATGCACGGCTTACGCCTGATATTTGGGATTGGAAAGCGGGCTGTGACGATACCTCAATAGACCCACACTTTGACCCATTGCCATTCCACTTCCGGTGCGCGTGGTAATCTCTGGACCTACGCAGCGCATGATCCTAGGTTCAGGTAAATTAAGCGGTGACAATATGACCAAGACAACCAATTCATTTTTCAAATCCATTCGGCAGGCATTTGGCAGGCGGTTACCAACGCCGACTAGCCTCGGCTTGCAGTATCAAAAGAACCCGCTAGCGGGATCAGATATGGATGCAAGGCGCGACGTCTATAGCGGCGGCTTTTATACACTGCTGAAAAAGTTTGAAAAATCACAAAAGCCTTACATAGCCCCGCTCTCCTATCTTCCAGCGGTTGACTGCGACTTACACGCGCTCATGTTACGCATCGTTTCTGCGCCCGATGCCCGACCGGAAACCATCGAAAAAGCATTAATTGAACGCAAGCATCTCGAGTTTCAAAAAGAATTTCAGGGCCGAAGCATGCTGCTTTATGTGCACGCAATGCTTATTGCCAATTTGCGACGTAATGCGCCGCCGCCCGAAATCCTTTCACTGTATATCAGGCTTTGGCAGGAAAAGGGGAACTGGCTTGCCAAGGAATTGAACATACGGTGGCGCATCTCGGCGGCAACGACATTTGCCGATCACGGTGTGACGCTGGAACAGCGTGCGCTTGGCATGGGTCTGTCGATCTTGTTCGACTCCATTAAACTCCATGAAAGCGAGCGGAGACTAACCGGTACGCCCGCCGATGTACCCTTTCAACGAAACCCGGATACCGCGCAGCCAGATATTGCTTTCGACATGCAGCCCTTTTCAATTAACTTGGGGGATCTTGACCGCAACATGCTGGCGCGCTTGTGGGCCTTGGCAGAAAGCGACGCCGTAATTTTCCCGCTGGCGCGCTCAATGCTTATGGAAATTATGATTGATCGCAGGACAGTTTTTGCGCGGCTCAAGCGGCTAAGGGTAAAAATCGACCCTGCGCTAGAAACTGACATGTAAAGCAAAGCGCCACACTCAAAGCAGTCAAAAACGGGTCGATCCTGACCCAAAAAACAACTTATGCAAAACTTATGCGAAACTTATGCAAAACATACAGCACTTTTCTCAATAAAAACTCTGTGGATCGATGTCGATCGACAGGCGCGTATTGGTCGGTAAACGGAACTGCGCGGCCCATGCAGCCAGTGCTTTTTGCAGCGGCGCGGCCTTGTCCGCCTTCACCAATAACCGGACGCGGTGACGCCCGCGCACCCGTGCAATCGGCGCAGGCGCTGGCCCGTAAACTTGCGCCCCGATGGCGCGCAAAGGCCCGTCTCTACGCGCCATTTCAGCGCCCAGATTAAACACATCATCGGCGTTCGGACTGCTCAAAATTATCCCCGCCATACGCCCATACGGCGGCACCCCGGCGGCCTTGCGTTCACCGGCTTCTGCGGCCCAGAATTTCTCCTCGTCGCCCGCTAAAATAGCCCTGATAACAGCATGTTCCGGCTGATAGGTTTGCAACAACGCCTCGCCTTGTTTTTCCGCGCGACCTGCCCGTCCAGCGACTTGGCGCATCAGTTGAAACGTCCGCTCGGCAGCCCGCAAATCAGACCCCTGCAATCCAAGGTCCGCGTCGATCACGCCGACAAGCGTAAGTAACGGAAAGTTATGGCCTTTTGCCACCAATTGCGTGCCAATAATGATGTCCGTGCCACCCTGTGCGATCTGCTCGATATGGGCTTTCATGGCCCGCGCGGATCCGTATAAATCCGACGACAAAACCGCGACGCGGGCATCAGGAAATAGCGCGGTAATTTCCTCGCCCATACGCTCAACGCCTGGCCCAACAGCCGATAATTTGTCCTCTGCTTCGCAATGCGGACAAACCTTTGGCATTGGTTTTGTTTCACCACATTGGTGGCACATCAGGCGGTTCAAAAACCGGTGTTCAACCATGCGCGCATCGCATTGATCGCAGCCAATTTGGTTGCCACACGCGCGGCATAATGTGACCGGCGCATAGCCACGACGGTTCAAGAAAATCAGCGACTGTTCGCCCCGTTCCATCCGCTGCGCAATCGCATCGCGCAGCGTCGGCGATACCCATTTTCCACCCGGTAAATCCTCTGCGCGCATATCAATCGCAGACATCTTCGGCATCACCGCAGGACCATACCGCGAGCTCAGCACCAGCCGCGTATATTTACCCGCCTCAACATTCGCCCAGCTCTCCAAACTCGGCGTAGCCGACGCCAAAACCACCTGCGCACCATTTATCGCAGCACGTAAAACCGCCATATCGCGGGCGTTATATAACACGCCATCCTCTTGTTTATATGACGTATCGTGCTCTTCATCGACGACGATCAGGCCCAGATTTTGGAACGGCAAAAACAATGCCGACCGTGCGCCAACGATCAATTGTGCGGACCCTTGGCCAACCATTTTCCAGCACCGCCGCCGTTCAGTCATCGTCACACCAGAATGCCATTCAGCGGGTTTAAACCCAAATCGGGCCTCGACGCGGTTGATAAATTCGCCTGACAACGCGATCTCTGGGAGCAGAACCAAGGCCTGACGACCCATGCGCAAACATTCGGCCACTGCTTCCAAATAGACCTCGGTTTTGCCCGATCCAGTAACGCCTTTCAGCAAGGTTGTCCCGTAAGCATCGGTGCGCAATGCGGCGCGCAAAACCTCGGCGCCGTCTGCTTGATCAGCGGACAATTCCTTGCCGCCATAATCAGGGTCGAGCCGCGGATAAGGCACATCGCGCGGCGCATCTTCTTCGCTGACCGCCCCTTGTTTAACAAGGCCCTTCACGACGGACGTTCCGACGCCTGCCATCTCGGCCAACTCGCCCAATGTGAACGACAATCCGCCGTAATCGCGCAGCACTTCGAGCACCTTGGTGCGGGCCTCGGTCACGCGGGATGGGTCCGTTGATCCAAGCCTGTAGACCGTGCGCATCGACGGTGCATCACCCAAGCCGGGTGCGCGGGTCGCAAGGCGCAACATCGCGGACATCGGCGTTAGAGTGTAATCGGCCGCACGGGTCAGAAATTCGCGCATCTCATCGCGCATTGGGGCCACATCCAGCACCCGGATGACTGACCGCACCTTGGCATAGACAAAGTCACCCGCGCCTTTGCCCCAAACAACACCGAGCACTTTTCGCGGACCAAGCGGCACCTCGACAAACGCGCCCAAATGGCAGCCGCCCTCGGGGGCTTTATAGTCCAAAAAGCGGTCAATCGGCTGCGCCGTCAGCACGGCAACCAGATCACCTTCGTCAAAGAACTCTGCTGTCATGGCTGGCCCGTCACCTTATGGCTTTCCGCTTCGTCCACTATGAGGTAAACGCTGATGCAACAAAACCCAAGCACTTGACCGGAGATATCCCCATGAAGTTTTTCGTAGACACCGCCGACATCGACCAAATTAAAGAATTGCTCGCTTACGGGATGGTGGATGGGGTCACGACGAACCCGTCGATCATTGCGAAATCTGGCCTCGATATTCTCGAAGTCACCAAAGAGATTTGCTCCATCGTAGACGGTCCTGTGTCGGCCGAAGTTGTGGCGCTTGACCACGAGACGATGCTGGCCGAGGGCCTTAAGCTGGCGAAAATCGCCGATAACATTGCCGTAAAAGTACCACTGACATGGGCTGGCTTGCAGACATGTAAGGTGCTGTCCGAGCAAGGCATCATGGTCAACGTGACCTTGTGTTTCTCAGCAAACCAAGCGCTTTTGGCTGCAAAGGCCGGGGCCACATTCATTAGCCCGTTCATCGGTCGTCTGGATGATATCAACCTTGATGGTCTGGAATTGATCGACGACATCCGCACGATTTACGACAACTACGGGTTCGAGACACAAATCCTTGCGGCGTCTATTCGCAACGCTAACCACATGTCTGAATGTGCAAAAATCGGCGCTGATGTTTGCACCGCACCGCCGAATGTAATCAAGGCGATGGCAAACCATGTTTTGACCGACAATGGCCTTGCTGGTTTTATGGCTGACATCAAAAAGGCAGGTATTAAAATCCTGTAATACGAAAATTATGGTGTGGGCGGCACAGTTGCCCACACCATCACCTATCTGGCACCACAACAGGTTGTAGGGGCGCAAACAGACGCACCAACATCTGACACGGTGGGGGAATTCCTGCCTACTGGGCATTTTTAGGAAGAAATTTCCGCCCCACGCTGCTATACATCCACAAAATCAATAAAATTGAGCAGCACATGACTAGTAAACTCCTTATGGACAGCCATGTCCGTGATAAGATCATCGCAGACCCCGACGTTCTGCTTGAAGATCAAGATATTATGCGCGCTCTTGTGGCTGCGAACGAACAATCCATGGGCGGCAATATCGTCGATCTGCGCGGTATTGCGATGGAACGGCTCGAGGCGCGCCTGGACCGTTTGGAAGATACGCATCGGTCCGTGATTGCAGCTGCTTATGAAAACCTTGCGGGCACCAATCAAGTCCACCGCGCCATATTGCGTATGATGGACGCCACGAAGTTCGAGACATTCTTGCAAGATTTGTCCACCGACGTGGCCGATACGCTGCGCGTTGATTGCATGCGATTGGTGCTTGAAAGCAGTGCCGCCGCTGACGACCCTGCAATCGGTAAAATGGGTGCCGTTATGGGCGTGGTCGAACAAGGCTATATCGATGCTTACGTAAACCGTGGCCGGTCCAGCCCAGTGCGTCAGGTCACCTTGCGCCAGATCCAGACTGACGGTGCGGGGCTGTACGGCGAAAAAGCCAGCTTTATCCGATCCGAGGCCTGCCTCAAGCTCGACTTTGGCCCAGGCCGTTTGCCGGGTATGTTGATGATGGGGTCCGAAGACCCGCATCAGTTCACGCCGCAACAAGGCACCGATTTATTGACGTTCTTTGCGGGCGTGTTTGAACGCGCAATGCGTCGCTGGTTGTCGTAACTTCAATGATTTCCCCTGCCCTGACACATGCGCTGGCCAAATGGCTGGACCATTGTCGTGCGTTAGGCGGGGCATCTGATAACACGATCAAAGCCTATCAATCCGACGTCATCGGTTTTCTGGCTTTCATGACCCAGCACCACGGCGACGCTCAAGGGCTTGGCCCGCTGTCCAAAATCACCGTCAGCGACATGCGATCGTGGATGGCGTCAGAGCGGGCGCGGGGTGTCGGCGCGCGGTCGCTTGCACGGTCGCTTTCGGCGGTCAAAACGTTCTACCGCTGGCTATCTGACCGCGAAGGGTTTGAGGCCACTGCGGTACCTGTCTCTTATACACATCTCCGAGCCCACGAGACCTCTCTACATCTC
>CAJXTP010000013.1 GCA_913061335.1 uncultured Loktanella sp. | reverse complement strand
GTTGATTTATAAGATCAGCGGCGTCTGGGGGAATCATGAAGGCTCAATGTTACTTTGGGTGCTTATTCTGACGCTGTTTGGTGCGTCGGCTGCATGGTTTGGTGGCGGGTTACCCGACAAATTGCGCGCACGGGTTTTATCTGTGCAGGCCGCGATATCGGCGGCTTTTTACCTTTTCATTTTACTTACATCGAACCCGTTTGCGCGCCTCGCAGTGCCGCCTTTGAACGGATTGGACCTGAACCCGCTTTTGCAGGACCCTGGTTTGGCGTTTCATCCGCCATTTTTGTACCTTGGTTATGTTGGGCTGAGTATGGCGTTTTCGTTTGCTGTGGCTGCGCTAATCGAGGGGCGCGTTGATGCCGCTTGGGCTCGCTGGGTGCGCCCATGGACGCTTGCTGCGTGGATGTTCCTGACGATCGGTATCGCGCTAGGATCATGGTGGGCATATTACGAGCTTGGCTGGGGCGGTTTCTGGTTCTGGGATCCAGTGGAGAACGCATCTTTCATGCCTTGGTTGATTGCGGCCGCATTGCTGCATTCGGCCATCGTCGTCGAAAAACGCGAAGCGTTGAAAAGCTGGACTGTTTTACTGGCCATTTTGGCGTTCGGATTTTCTTTGTTGGGGACGTTTATTGTTCGATCCGGCGTTCTGACGTCGGTGCATGCCTTCGCAAACGATCCTGAGCGCGGTGTGTTCATCCTGATTATCTTTGGCATTTTTACAGGCGGGGCACTGGTCCTTTTTGCGGCGCGTGCTGGGCAGCTTGAAGCGAAGGGTGTGTTTGGGGTCGTGAGCCGCGAGAGTGGGTTGATCCTAAACAACATCTTGCTGGCAGTTAGCGCCTTTGTCGTTTTCATCGGTACAATTTGGCCGCTGATCGCGGAGCTAGCATTTGATCGCACCCTGTCAGTTGGAGCGCCGTTCTTTGACGCAGCATTTACGCCGTTTATGGTTGCCTTGGCTTTGGCGCTGCCATTGGGATCGATGCTGTCTTGGAAACGCAGCTTGCTGTCAAAGGTCTGGATACGACTGTGGCCGTTTGCTGTTTTGGCGATTGCGTTGGGCGCGCTGGTCTATGCAATGCAGTCAGGCAGGTCCGCATTGGGCCCGATCGGAGTGGCACTTGGTGTTTGGACCGTTTCTGGTGCCGTTGTTGATATCTTTGGCCGTACTGGGCGCGGAGGTATTGTCACGCGCTTTGGGCGATTGGCGCGGCTACCAGGTGCCGATTGGGGTAAGGCTACGGCACACATCGGGATGGGCGTCACGATCTTTGGTATTGCGGCTATTACCGCCTGGCAACAAGAAGATATTCGCGTCGCGCAAGTTGGCGAAGCCTATGATGTTGGTGCCTATAGTTTTGAGCTGTCACAAGTGTCCCAATTTGAGGGACCAAATTACCTAAGCACGTTGGGCAATGTCACAGTGCGCCAAGATCAGCGCGAGGTTGCGGTGTTGCTGCCTGAAAAACGGTTCTATCCCGTGGCACAAATGCCCACGACAGAAGCCGCGATCAGCAACGGTATTCTGCGCGATATCTATGTCGTTATTGGTGACGCGCAGGCCGACGGTGGGTACACGGTGCGCGTATATATCAAACCCTTTGCCAATTGGATTTGGGGCGGTGCAATGCTGATGGCGCTTGGCGGTTTTCTGTCGCTGTTTGATCGGCGGATGCGCGTCGCTGCGGGGGCTGCTAGGCCCAATGCGAAAGCTGCAACATGATCCGCTTGGTCATTATCATCTGGCTGGTTGCCACAACGGCATGGGCCGTTGAGCCCGACGAAATGCTTGCTGATATTGCCCTGGAAGCGCGTGCGCGGGCATTGTCGTCAGAGCTGCGTTGTCCGGTTTGCCGCAATGAAAGCATTGATGAGTCGAATGCGACGTTGGCGAAGGAGTTGCGCATCATTTTGCGAGAACGTCTTGTTGCCGGCGATAGTGACGACGAAGCAGTATTGTATCTTGTGCGGCGTTACGGGGAGTTCATTTTGTTAAAGCCGGATGTAACTGGCGTAAATTGGGTTTTATGGGCGGCGGCACCTGCGATGTTTCTATTGGCATTAGGTGCAGGTTGGGGCGCTGTACGGCGCAAACCAGAAGGCGCGGACCTGAGCGATGATGAACTAATCCGGTTGGATCAAATTTTGGGCGACTGACGTTCCGTTGTGCTTTTCAAACTAACCGCAACGTATAGGGTTGAGGTGAACAGCAAAGGACCGCGCAAATGGACTATCAGGAAATTACCTTAAACATTACAAACGGCGTTGGCGTTATTACGTTGAACCGGCCTGACGTTATGAATGCGCTGAATTCAAAAATGCGTTTAGAGATCACAGATGCGATTAAGATGATCGAAGCCGAGGCGCGCGTTGTCGTGTTGACGGGTGCTGGCCGTTCTTTTTGTTCTGGCCAAGATCTAGCTGATGGCGGTTCAGCCGCAACACTGGATTTGGAAGCTACATTGCGCGACGAATATGTCCCGATGCTTAAGGCGATCTTTGACTGCAAAGTACCGACAATTGCAGCGGTCAACGGTCCCGCTGCGGGGGCCGGGGCGAACCTTGCGTTGGCCGCCGACGTTGTGATCGCGTCCCATGATGCGTTTTTCCTACAGGCGTTTACGCGGATCGGACTTATCCCTGATGCAGGAGGCACCTATTGGTTGCCGCGCCAGATTGGTGCCGCCCGTGCGATGGGGGCCGCGCTATTTGCGGATAAAGTATCAGCCGCGCAAGCTGTCGCGTGGGGCATGATCTATGAAGCCAAACCGGCGGATGAATTTGACGCCCATTGGCGCGCGCGCGCGGGTGCATTGGCGCAGGGGCCAACGACCACGTACCACCACCTAAAGACTGCGATCCGAGGGTCATTTGAAAATACGCTTGATGAACAATTGGCACTCGAGGCAAAATTGCAGGGCAAATGCGGTGATACCCATGATTTTAGAGAAGGGGTTATGGCCTTTTTGGAAAAACGTCAGGCAAAATTTGAAGGTCACTAAGACAAATATGCGATCAACACATAATTCCGTTACAGTCAAAAGCCTGCCTGTCCGCTTGATGACGTGGGGCAGCTTTCGCAAGCCATTTGTTGGTGATTGCTGTGGACCAAAAAGCTTATTGACCTACAGAGCGTAGGATAAATCGGTTTGTTTTAAGCATTATCGGGACCGTACGAAAAAGGGCCGCCTATGCGGCGACCCTTTGAGATTAGCGCTTTTCGATATCGACGTAGTCGCGTGCTGTCTCGCCAAGGTAGAGCTGACGGGGACGGCCGATCTTCAGCTGTGGATCTGCAAGTTGTTCTTTCCACTGTGAAATCCAACCAACGGTGCGTGCCATCGCAAAGATTGGCGTGAACATTGACGTTGGGAAACCCATCGCTTCAAGGATAATGCCGGAATAGAAATCCACGTTCGGGAATAGTTTTTTCTCAGCGAAGTATGGATCAGCGAGCGCCTGCTTTTCCAATTCCATCGCGACCTGCAACAGTGGATTATTTGCAACGCCCAGAAGTTCCAAAACTTCATCCGCAGATTGTTTCAACACAGTCGCGCGCGGGTCGAAGTTCTTATAAACACGGTGGCCAAAGCCCATCAGGCGGTAATTGTCGTTCTTATCTTTTGCGCGGGCGATGAATTCAGGAATGCGGTCGACGGTGCCTATTTCCTTGAGCATTTCAAGGCATGCTTGGTTTGCGCCGCCGTGAGCAGGACCCCAAAGGCATGCGATGCCTGCCGCGATACACGCAAATGGGTTCGCGCCGGATGATGATGCCAGACGCACAGTTGATGTCGATGCGTTTTGCTCGTGGTCCGCGTGAAGCGTGAAAATGCGGTCCATTGCGCGGGCCAAGATTGGGTTCACATTGTATTCTTCTGCAGGGACCGAGAAACACATGTTTAAGAAGTTGGCGGCATAATCCAAGTCATTGCGCGGATACACAAATGGCTGTCCGATAGAGTATTTATAAGCCATCGCAGCAATTGTTGGCATTTTGGCAATCAGGCGGATCGATGCAACCTCGCGCTGATGCGCATCATTGATATCGGTGGAATCGTGGTAAAATGCGGACATTGCGCCCACCACGCCAACCATAGTGGCCATCGGCGGCGCGTCGCGTCGGAAACCACGGAAAAAATTGTGCATCTGCTCGTGGATCATGGTGTGGCGCGTTACAAGCGCTTCAAATTTTTCCAACTGATCCGCGTCAGGCAATTCTCCGTAAAGCAGGACATAACATACTTCGAGGTAATGAGATTCGCCTGCCAGCTGTTCGATCGTATAACCACGGTGCAATAACTCGCCCTTGTCGCCATCGATAAAGGTGATTGTGCTGTCACACGCAGCCGTCGACGTGAACCCTGGGTCATATGTAAATACACCCGCTTGCCCGTAAAGCTTGCGGATATCGATGACATCTGGGCCGGCAGTCGGGGTATGCATGGGCAGTTCGTAGGATTGACCATCTATTGTCAGCGTTGCGGTTTTTTGCGTCTCAGCCATATTCATTCCCCAAAAATAAGCTGCGTTCCTTCTGGACACGCAGTCATAGTCACCTTGCCCAAATTTTGGGTTAACGCATAAACGTAACCAAATAGTTTCAGGCGGCGCTTTCAGTCAATCGCGCGCATGTTTCGTCGCGTCCAAGGACCAGCATCATATCGAAAACACTTGGAGAAACAGATCTACCTGCAAGGGCTGCGCGTAGCGGCCCTGCAAGCTTACCAAGTTTCGTGTCGTGGCGCGTGGCCAGATCTGAAACGACACCCTCCAAAGCGTCACGATCCCAGCTAACATTTTGCAGCTGCGGCGTCAATTCCAACAGTATACTACGGGATACATCTGTCAAAAGTGCGCGCGCCTTGTCGTCACGATCCAAAGGACGACTGGTCAGAATAAAGTGGGCCTTTTCAATGAGATCAGGGAATGTCTTTGCACGTTCTTTAAGGCAATACATGCCGCGTAAAAGACCATCTTTTTGTGACGCAGACAACGTATCTGCTTCGGTTGCCGCGAGGTAATTTTCCAATTCATGCAGCAGCGCAGCATCGTCAGCGACGGCATTATGTTGTCCACAAATGTTTTCCAGCTTTTTGGTATCAAACCGCGCCGGCGATTTACCAACACCGCTTAGGTCAAACCAATCACGGGCCTGTGCATCCGAAAAAAATTCGTCATCGCCGTGGCTCCAACCCAGACGGGTCAAATAGTTACGCATCCCAGCAGAGGGATAGCCCATCGCCTGATATTCAGCGGCTCCAGTTGCGCCGTGGCGTTTCGACAGTTTTTTGCCGTCAGGGCCAAAAATAAGCGGAATATGCGCAAGCACGGGTTTGTTCCAGCCCATGGCGTCGTAAATCAGGTTCTGTCGGAATGCGTTGGCCAAGTGGTCGTCGCCACGGATCACATGGGTCACGCCCATATCATGGTCATCAACGACAACCGCGAGCATATAGACCGGCGATCCGTCAGACCGGAGCAAGATCATATCGTCGAGCTGATCATTTGCCCACGTCACATCGCCTTGCACCTCGTCATGCAAGGTTATCGCCCCTTCGCGCGGCGCCTTCACACGGACGACATATGGCAGGTTTGGATGTTCCGCAGTTGCAGTGCCACGCCAAGGAGAGCGGTAAAGCGTCGATGTCTTGTTTGCACGGGCGTCTTCGCGGAAGGCTTCAATCTCTTCTTGGGTGGCGAAACATTTGTATGCACTGCCATCCGCCAGCATCTTATTGGCGACCTCTGCATGTCGGGCAGCATTGGCGTGCTGACTGGTCGGGTCACCGTCCCAGTCAAGGCCCAGCCACGTCAAACCGTCGAGAATTGCTTGGCGATTTTCGGGTGTTGAGCGCGTTTGGTCTGTGTCCTCGATGCGCAGCAAGAATTTGCCGCCGCGGCCGCGTGCATAAAGCCAATTAAACAAGGCTGTTCGCGCGCCACCAATGTGCAACGCACCGGTAGGAGACGGCGCAAAACGGGTGACAATTGGCGTTTGTGACATGAGAAAGACCTCGCGTTAACCTCTTGTTCACCAAAGTTGATGAAACATGACAGGTGGTGTCAGGGAGATACTAAGCGCGGGGGCAAGTGACAAGTGCGCTCATTTCACAGTTTGGAGATCCAGCTATTAGCCCAAAGGGGACATCTGTTCTGCTGGGTTCCCGTTTGTTTGGGTATCGGAATCGGGGGGTATTTTTCGCTTCGGTTTGAGCCCGATGTCATGATTTTTCTTGGGCTTGGATGCCTATTGGTGCTTGGACTAATTTTGTCGCGTCTTGTGCGCGTGTCCTTCGCACCGCTGATTATCGGTCTAGTTCTAATTGGGGCGGGAGCTGGAATAGCAAAATTCCGCACAGACACAGTCAGCAGTCCCGTGCTTGGCTTTCGCTACTACGGCCCAATTGAGGGGCGCGTTGTCAACATCGATCGGTCAGGCAGCGACGCCGTGCGGTTGACGTTGGACCGCGTTATCCTGAACCGTATGTCACCCGATCGTACGCCTAGCAAAGTGAGGGTATCAGTGCACGGCGATGGTCGGTCTGCGCCGTTTCGACCCGGTGATGCGATAATGACAACGGGGCATCTATCGCCGCCGTCTGGACCTGCGGAACCAGGCGGGTTTGATTTTCAACGGCATGCATGGTTTTTGCAGATTGGCGCGGTGGGTTACACGCGAAACCCTATTGTGCGTATCGCGGTTGCAGATGGTTATGACGGGTGGCGATTGTGGATTTTCCAACAACGACGGACCCTTGCCAAGGCTGTGCGCGATCAAATTGGAGGGGAACCGGGTGCATTTGCGGCAGCGATCATGACGGGTGACCGATCTGCGATGTCTCAAGCCACGATTGCCGATCTGCGGGCGACAAACTTGGCGCATCTACTTGCAATATCTGGCCTGCATATGGGGTTACTCACGGGATTTGTCTTCGCTGTGGTGCGGATGGGGTTGGCCCTTATACCTGCGTTAGCATTGCGATATGCCACCAAAAAATTTGCTGCAGTCGTCGCGTTGGTGATCGGCGCGGGGTACCTCGCGTTATCTGGTGGAAACGTGGCGACCGAACGGGCTTATATCATGGTCGCTGTGATGTTGGTGGCGGTATTGTTGGACCGGCGGGCGCTGACGTTGCGGGCTGTCGCGATGGCGGCCACATTGGTATTGATATTGCAGCCAGAGGCCTTGGTCGGGCCGGGTTTTCAGATGTCGTTTGCCGCGACGACCGCGCTTGTGCTGGTCTTTGGTGGGATGCGGCATGTGGATATGTCGCAGCTTCCCAAGTGGGTACGGATTGTTTTTTCGGTCGTGCTATCGTCGGCGGTAGCGGGAGTGGTGACTGCGCCTTTCGCGGCGATCCATTTCAATCAGATTGCGCATTTTGGGCTTCTGGCCAATATCTTAAGCGTCCCTTTGATGGGGATTATCGTCATGCCAGCAGCGGTCCTTGCCGTCTGTCTTGCACCACTCGGGCTTTGGAGTGTTGGGTTATGGTTTGTTGATCAAGGCTTACAGTGGATCCTGTTCGTCGCGGGGAAAGTCGCCAATATCGAGGGCGGCGTTGGGCATGTGATGTCGCCATCCGCTGCAGTTCTACCGATACTAGGGCTCAGCCTGATCTGGGTCGCACTGTGGCAAGGTCGCGGGCGATTGGTTGGTGGTGTCGGTGTAATTTGTGCACTGTTCATTTGGAGCCAAACCACACGCCCTGCCGTTTTAGTGGCCGATAACGGGGCATTGATCGGCCTGATGGGGGCAGATGGACGCATCCTTTCACGCGCTAAAGGCGGCGGGTTTGTTGCGGGGGTATGGTTGGAAAACGACGGTGCACCAATTGCTCAGATGGATGCTGCAGCAAAGGGTGGGTTTAATAGGCAGGGCAGACAAATTGCATTTAATTTGGGCGATTGGCATATGATAGCGGTCACCGGAAAGACGGCGCTCGCTGCGCTGACGGGGTGTGGTGGCGCAGATATTTTGATCAGCAATCAAACTGTGCAATCCAAACGCCCATGCCGCGTCATTGATGTTATATCTCTAAGGAAAACTGGGGCGCTTGCGTTTGACCTATCCGCAGATGGTGACTTGATAACAACGACGGCAAGGCAAGTCGCGGGTCAGCGCCCCTGGGCTCCACGACCACGACAAGCCCCACCTGAAAATCGAGATACTGCTCAAGAATAGGTACGGATAAGTCCAACAAGACGCCCCTGCACCTTAACCTGATCATCGCGGTAGATCTGCGTGGTCAAAGCTGCGTTTGCAGGCTCAAGTGCGATCGTCGAGCCGGTCTGACGGAACCGCTTCAACGTCGCCTCTTCGTCTTCTACAAGGGCCACGACGATATCGCCGTTGCTTGCCACTGTGGTTTCGCGAATAACAACGATGTCACCATCATTGATGCCAGCCTCAATCATCGAGTCGCCGCGAACTTCTAATGCATAGTGCTCGCCTTTGCCCAACATGGTTTGAGGAACCGCGACGTTATGCGATATTTCGGAAATTGCTGCGATCGGCGTACCGGCAGCAATGCGTCCCATGACAGGCAGTTCAACCGAGGCGCTTTCGACGGGCAGGGCAGATGGTGGCGTGCTTTCGGGGCGATCGCCTTCAATAACGCGCGGTGTAAAGCCGATTTTGCCCTGCAATGCATCGGGCAGTTTTACAATTTCAAGCGCGCGCGCACGATGCGCCAGACGTCGTATAAAACCACGTTCCTCAAGCGCCGTAATCAGACGGTGGATGCCAGATTTAGATCGAAGATCTAACGCATCTTTCATTTCATCAAAAGATGGTGGCACCCCATCGCGCTGCACGCGCTTATGGATGAATTCTAACAGGTCGAGTTGTTTTTTCGTTAGCATGTTCCGCTCCAGTCATTCTGACACGTTTTGCGTATGTTCTACGCATGTTCTCGTTTTGTGTCAACTCTGGCGTCAGATATCAATGATTTCCAGCAGGTCACCGGAATCCCGCGTACCGTCGTTTGGCGATCGTACCGCGAGGCAATTGGCCTGCGATAACACGGAGAGGAGCGCGCTGTCTTGACGGTCATAGACCTGTAAGCCGTCTTCACTGATGTGCGCCCGCATATAGTGTTCACGCGGTCCGTTTGCGCCAAGGTTCGTTAACAGTTTCGCAGTGCGACGTGGCGCGGCAACGGCCTTAAGGCCAAGCATTTTGCGGATCACTGGTAGAACAAAGATATGTCCGCACACCATTGCTGAAACAGGGTTACCGGGTAGGCCGATCATCGCAGAGCTGCCAATGCGGCCAGCCATCAACGGCTTACCGGGGCGCATCGCGACCTTATAAAATGCGCGGTCCATGCCTTTGTCCATTGCGACTTGTCCGACCAAGTCGTGATCACCCACCGATGCGCCGCCGATGGTGATAATCAGGTCCGCGTCTGCTGCCAAATCAAAGGCGATTTCAAGCGATGGCACGGTATCACGTGCTATCGGTAATAGCCGCGTTTGTGCGCCGTGCGCGTCAAGAAGGGCGGCTAGCCCGTAGCTATTGGACGCGATGATTTGGGCTGCGTTGGGGGTTTCACCTGGTTGGACCAATTCGTCACCAGTTGCGATGATCGCGACCACTGGTTTGCGGGTCACAGGGACATGCGCAATATTCATCGACGCAAGCAAAGCAATATCAGACGCCGATAAAATACGTGGTCCGGTGAACGCGGTGCCATTTGTGAAATCACCACCTGCGGGTCGAATATGGGTGCCGGCATTGAGGTTTGCGCACAACGTAATGATGTCGCCGGCGCACGTGACGTCTTCTTGGATGATTACGCGGTCGGCGCCCTTTGGAACCGGTGCGCCGGTGAATATCCGAACCGCATTGCCTTGTGAAACCTCGCCACCAAACGCGTGTCCGGCCGCGGCTTCACCAATGACTGTGAACGACGCGCCCGCAGCAGCATTGCAAACGGCATACCCGTCCATTGCAGAGGCAGGAAACGGAGGCTGATCACGGTTGGCGATGACGGTATGTGCCAAGGTGCGGCCAGCGGCGTGACGCAATGGAATGTTTTCGGACGGCAATGTGCCTACAAGGTCAAACAAATGTGCAAGCGCCTGCGCTGTTGAAATCATTGATTTTCAAACCGACCGGATTTACCGCCGTCTTTTAGGGTCACGCGAATGCCACCGATTTCCATATCCTTTTGCACAGCTTTCACCATGTCGTGCACGGTCAGCGCAGCGGTGGATACGGCGGTCAGGGCTTCCATCTCGACACCCGTTTGGCCAGTGGTTTTCACGGTGGCGCAAATCCGAATGCCGGGTAGGGTCGGGTCGGGGGTCAGGTCCACGGTTACTTTGGTAATCGGCAGCGGATGGCACAGCGGGATCAAGTCAGCGGTTTTTTTGGCGCCCATAATGCCCGCGAGCCGTGCGATGCCAAGTACGTCACCTTTGGTGGCGCGTCCTTCGGTGACTAATGCCAAGGTTTCAGGCGTCATGGTAATATGGCCTTCGGCGACTGCGATCCGGTCGGTTACAGCCTTGTCGGACACGTCAACCATGTGGGCCTGGCCCGAAGAATCGAAATGAGACAGTTTATCAACCATTACATGCCCCCTGCGGTCAGTGGGTTTGCCAGCAATTTGCGCGTGGCTGCGGCCACGTCGTCTTGCCGCATAAGGCTTTCACCGATGAGGAATGTGCGTGCGCCATAACGAGCCATATCTGCCAATTCATCGGGGCCGGACAGCCCGCTTTCGCAGACGATAAGCCGATCCGCGGGGACCATTTTCGACAGGGTGCGCGTGGTATCAAGTGAGGTTTCAAACGTTTTAAGATTGCGATTGTTGATGCCCATCAGGGGGGATTTCAATGCACAAGCGCGTTCTAATTCGGGGGCATTATGGATCTCGATCAGAACATCCATGCCCCAACCAAATGCGGCGTCTTCAAGCTCGGCGGCCTGTATGTCTGAAACTGATGCCATAATGATCAGGATGCAGTCAGCCCCAAGCGCGCGAGCTTCGGCGACTTGATAGGTGTCGTACATGAAATCTTTGCGCAGCGCAGGCAGATCTACGGCGTTGCGAGCCGCGACCAAATAACTGTCGTCACCCTGAAACGATGGGCCGTCTGTCAGTACCGACAGGCAAGTCGCACCGCCATCTGCATAGGCTTTGGCCAAAGCAGGTGGGTCGAAATCTGCGCGGATCAAGCCCTTGGACGGGCTTGCTTTTTTGATCTCTGCGATCAACGCATAGCCGGAGCGGGATGCGTCCTTCAAGCGGTCGGCGAAGCCGCGGGTTGGGCTTGCGGCGCGTGCGCGGGCTTCAACATCTGCTATGGGCACGGATGCTTTGCGGGATGCGACGTCTTCTAGTTTATAGGCTTTGATTTTGTCGAGAACGTTCATGACTTACCTTGTGTGATTTGAGCAAGCTTTTTGAGGCATGTTTTGGCCGCACCACTGTCGATGCTTTCACGTGCCATTTCAACGCCTTCCGGCAATGTGTTCACCTTATCAGCAACGATCAACGCAGCGGCGGCATTCAGTAACACAGCGTCGCGGTATGCAGACTGATGACCATCCAAAAGTGCGCGGAATGCGACGGCATTTTCGGCAGGCGTGCCACCCAAGATGTCTCTGAACGGATGTACAGGCAAGCCCGCGTCTTCTGGATGAACCTCACGACCTGTGATTTTTCCGTTCTCCAAAACTGCGACATCGGATTTTTCTGAGATTGCCAACTCGTCGGTGCCGTCACCGCCGTGAACCAGCCATGCTTTTTCCGATCCCAACGCCAACAGCGTTTCCGCCATCGGGAAAATCAGATCGACCGCAAATGCACCGGTCAGTTGACGTTTTACTCCAGCGGGATTGGTCAATGGTCCCAATATGTTAAAGATCGTTTTACAGCCCAATTCCTGACGCACTGGCATCACGTGACGTATTGCAGGGTGGTGCATTGGGGCCATCATAAAGCCGATACCGGCCTGCGCGATTGCCCGCTCTACGACCTCTGGTTCAACCATAACGTTGACGCCCATCTCGCCCAATGCATCTGCAGCGCCTGACAGGGACGATAGGTTTTTATTGCCGTGTTTGGCGACGGGCACGCCTGCGCCTGCCACAACAAAAGCAGTCGCGGTCGAGATATTCAAAGTGCCCTTACCGTCACCGCCTGTGCCGACGATATCCATCGCGCCTTCGGGGGCTTTGACCGGTTTGCACTTGGACCGCATGACGGCCGCGGCGGCGGCATATTCGGACACGGATTCGCCACGTGCACGCATCGCCATCAACAGCCCACCCATCTGGGCTGGCGTGGCAGTGCCGTTGAACAATTCCTCAAATGCCATCTCGGCTTGTGCGCGACTAAGCGGTCCTTCCGAGGCGGCGTAGATCAGTGGTTTCATTGCGTTGCTCATGCGGGCACCTTTAGGATATCTGTGAAGTTCTGGAGCAATTTGTGACCATGCTCTGACTTAATGCTTTCAGGGTGAAACTGGACCCCGTGGATTGGCAACGTCTTGTGCTGCAGGCCCATGATCATGCCGTCTTCGAGCTCTGCGGTGATCTCAAGGCAATCTGGCAGGGTTTCGCGGTCCACGATTAACGAATGATAGCGCGTGGCCTCAAATGGGGTTGGCAGGTCTGCGAATAGTCCTTTGCCAGTGTGGTGCATCGTGCCCATCTTGCCGTGTACGATTTCGCCTGCGCGAATGACTTTACCGCCAAATGCCTCGCCAATGGTTTGATGCCCAAGACAAACGCCAATCAGCGGCGTTTTAGTCTCGGCGGCGGCTGCGGTCAAAGCGAGGCAAATTCCCGCCTGCGCTGGATCGCAAGGACCCGGTGAAAGCATGATCCCCGCTGGGTTCATCGCCATAGCCTCTTGCACATCAATCGCATCATTGCGGCGCACAACGACGTCGACACCCAGTTCTCCGAGGTAATGCACCAGATTATAAGTGAAGCTATCGTAGTTATCGATCAAAAGAAGCATGTCTTTGGCCCAAGTCGTCATTTAGGGGCTACCGATTATCGGACACCTCGCTGTATATTGGGCCATACATGGGACGAGTGGCAAGGCAGCGTCAAGGCCATGTGATCATACAAGACAAACGCAAAGGACATTTGGCGTGTTAAGAGGTTTACTAGCGGGTGGTTTTTGGGGGGCTGTGATTGGCGGTGCCAGTTTGACAGTTGCGTCATTGACGTTCGAACAACCTGTGGGAAATTCGCCGCCAGAGGCGCCTCAGGTGTCCGCACCACAAACTGCGCGAGCTGATACGTCTACGGGGACCGCCCCACAAGACGTCGCCCCAACAATGATTGCGCCTGACGTTGAAAGTGTATCTTCGCCGATTGTAGCCGCGCCGACCGTCGAATCTAATCCGCTGTTGGCCGACACTGACTCCGCTGATGTGCCGCAAGCATCAGGTGTTTCTGATTTGTTTTCTGCGCCGGAAATCACTGCAGCCTTTAACGTCGACGCGACAGCCGAAGATCCAGTGCTGCCCAATCCGCAGTCCGTTGCACCGCAAGTGCCTGCGAATGAGCAAGATATCACAGTATCAACGACACCTGCAGCGCTTCCTAAGCCAGTGATTGTTGCTGACGAAGAGCCGGTTTTGAACATTCCAATCCCGCAGCCACGCGGCCCTAAAGCACAAGCAACTGTTGTCGTAATCGACGCGCCCATTGTCGAACGACAGCCAGAAGAACCGGTCGAAGATCCCGTTGCAGCATCGTCCTCGTCTTTACCCGCAGATGACAGCCGGGTGCAGGTCAATCGTATTACCACCGAAGATAGTGCAGTCACACAAGCTGATGCGACGCCAATCCTTGATCTCAGTGCGCCTGCTTTGGTGCGGCACGGAACCGTTTTTGAAAACGTCGATAATAAGCCGCTGATCGGTATCATCTTGATGGATGACGGCAGCATGAGCGGGGCCAGTGCGGCTGTCGCCTCGCTTCCGTTTGATGTTACCGTTGTTCTTGATCCGACCACGGATGGCGCAATAGAGCGACTTGCAATCTACCGCGCTGCAGGGATTGAGGTTGGGGTGCAATCGACATTGCCAGTGAATGCCACACCGACGGACGTCGAAATCGCGCTTGAAGCTATATTTGCGACTCTGCCCGAAACCGTGTTGTTGTTGGATGCAGGCAATGGCGGTTTGCAAAGCGACCGTGCTGTTACGGAGCAAGCGATGGAACGACTGGCCGAAGATGGGCGTGGTCTTGTGACGGTTTCCAAGGGGTTGAACATGGCGCTGCGGGCCGCTGAGCAGGCTGATGTGCCTGCTGGCGTGATCTTTCGGGATTTGGATGCGCAGGACCAAGACGCACGTGTGATCCGCAGGTTCTTGGATCAAGCGGCGTTTCGTGCACGGCAAGAAAGTGGCGTGTTGCTTTTGGCGCGGGTGCGGCCAAATACGATTAGCGCATTGGTTCTCTGGGGAACGGCAAACCGTGCAGGGCAGGTGGCTGTTGCACCTGTGTCTGCGGTGCTTTCAGCGCAACAATAGGTGGTGTTGCGTAGGATGGGTTTTAACCCATCTGCCTAGTTTCCGCCGGCCCTAAACATCGCGGCATCAGCGGCCGCTTTACGAATGGCATTCGATTTATGCACAGTTTCTTGATATTCGGCCTCTGGGTCGCTGTCGTAAACAACACCGCCACCCGCTTGAATATACAGCTTTTCGTCTTGTAAAACTGCGGTGCGCAGCGCGATGCACATATCCATATCGCCGTTGGCGCTAAAATACCCACATCCGCCGCCATACACGCCGCGTTTTTCAGGCTCTAGCTCGTCAATGATTTCCATGGCGCGCACTTTGGGCGCACCGGACACGGTTCCGGCAGGCATGCCCGCAAAAAATGCCGACAGACAATCTTGGTCATCGGCCAATTCACCAACCACATTCGACACAATATGCATGACATGCGAATAGCGTTCCACGATGAATTGCTCAGTTGGTTTCACAGTCCCGATCTTAGACACTTTTCCGGTGTCATTGCGCCCCAGATCAAGCAGCATCAAATGTTCGGCCAGTTCTTTCTTATCGGCCAGCAGATCAGCCTCAAGTGCCGCGTCCTCTTCTGGCGTTGCGCCGCGTGGGCGGGTGCCAGCAATGGGCCGGATCGTGACCTGTGGCCCTTTGACTTGCACTAGAATTTCGGGGCTGGCGCCAATCACCTGATAGCCGCCAAAATTAAAGTAGAACATGTAAGGCGATGGGTTTGTGCGCCGCAGCGATCGGTATAACGAAAACGGCGTTTCACGAAAGTCTTGGGTCCAGCGTTGCGACGGGACGACCTGAAATATATCACCAGCGCGAATGTAATTTTTGGCGGTCTCAACCGCGTCCAAATAGCCTTGATGCGTGAAGTTTGAAACGGGGGCGGCGGTTTCACTTGCCTCTGACAATGCGCGCTGCGCCGGCAGTCCCCGATCAAGAGCACGCTGGGCGTCCATGACACGTTCGGCGGCTTGGGCGTAAGCGGCCTTGGCTGTCAGGCCCGATTTTGCCCATGCAGGTGACACAAGGATCACGTCGCCTTTGACACCGTCCAGAACCGCAACCACCGATGGGCGCAGCATAATCGCATCTGGCAGCCCTAACGGGTCTGGGTTCACATTGGGCAAGTGTTCAATGAGCCGGATCATATCATAGCCTAGATACCCAAACAGGCCAGCGGCGGCATTCGGCAGATCGACAGGTAAGTCTATGCGGCTTTCGGCAATCAAAGCACGCAGGGCGGTCAACGGATCATCGGCACAAGGGGCGAAACCGTCGTCGTTGAACCGCGCATCGCGGTTCAAACGGCTTGTGGCCCCGCGACATTCCCAGATCAGATCGGGGTTCATGCCGATAATGGAATAGCGACCGCGAATCTCTCCTCCGGTTACTGATTCCAGCATGAACGCGTTTTTGCCGGCGTCTGCCAGCTTCATCATCAAGGAAACGGGCGTGTCGAGATCGGCGGTCAGGCGCGCATAGACCACTTGATTTTCACCAGCATCAAAGGCGCGGGCAAAGTCGTCATAGGCAGGGGAAATGGCCATAATTTTCGCCTATTGTAGGGTGGCATTCACTGCGTTTACCGCAGCCTGATTGATCACAACATCGGTGCGATTTTGAACTGCCGCTGAGAACGCGCTAAAGATATCTTGGCTGATGCCCCCAGCTGCGGTTTCGGCGGTGAGTTGCTTTTCCGCGGCAGTCGCCACATCGTTTGCGTCGGGTGCGGCAATACCGTCAAGACGCACAATGATGGCGTCAGTGCCGTTGTCGATAACACGGACTTCGCCAAGCGACATTTCAAACACATCAGGCAGGAACGTGGGCGGCGTGCCTCCGACAAAACTGCGGCGCGTCAGGCCAGGCTCAATGACAGGCTCAAGCCCCAATGTATCGAAACCAGTCAACGGCAGGATGCCCTGTGCGGTGACCTCAGCTTGTGCCAGCACTGCGACTTGTATTTCTTGCACACGCCATCCGGCCTCAACTTCGTCGCGAACTTGCGTAAAATCACGCAAGGCGGGTGCGGTGACGCTATCTAGACGCAGCGCAAAGATGCCGCCGTCTTCCATGTCTGTCAGTGCGGCAAAATCACCTGTCTGAGCCGTAGCCGCGGCCAAGCGGAACGATTCGTAAGCCGCAATGTCGTTTTGACCGCCTTGAGACCAGACAATCTGGCCAAGCTGCATGTCAGTCTGTTCTGCCAGATCTTCTATGGCGGCGCCACCTGCCAAAAGGTCATTCATCCGGTCGATGCCGTCTTCGATAATGCGGGTCGCACGGGCGGCGGATAATTCTTCGCGCAGATCACCGGATGCATCTTCAAACGTCTGTTCTTCGGCGGCCAGAACGGCGTTCATCCGGAATAGCGCAGGTCCAAGCGTTGTGTTGATCGGGCCAACCACATCACCGGGGGTCGCAGCAAAAACAGCATCGCCAGCTGATGCAAGGTCAGCTTGTGACACGTCGCCCAAATCCACATCGGCCAAATCAAGGCCGCGGGCTTCAACCAAGTCCTCGAATGTCGCGCCAGTGGCCAAGGATGCAAGGGCTGCATCGGCTGCGATAGCGTCAACGAACACAAGGCGTTCAACCAAGCGGCGCTCTGGGCGGACGAAATCAGCGATCCGTTCATCATAGAGCGCGCGCAGCGCCGTCTCGTCTATTGTGACATCGTCTTGGATCATGTTTGGCGTCAGCGAAGCATATGTAATGTTACGCAGTTCCGGCTGGGTAAAGTCAGCTGGGTTCGCGTCAAAATAGGTTTGCAGATCGCCGTCCGACGGACTGGCTACTGGAGCTGTCAACGCATCTGCGGTCAGTGTTGCCCAAGTGATATTGCGGGCCTCACCGATGAACTGCGATAGGACTTCGGCATAGGCATTGGGCAGAGGGATACCGCCAACAACCGCGCCTTGTAGAAGTGTACGAGAAATTTCTTCACGAATACCTGCTTCGAAATCAGTTTCGGTCATGCCCGATTGTTGCAGCGCAAAACGGTAAGATTCGCGGTCAAATTGACCGTCGATGCCGCGAAACGCTTGCACGCGCAGGACTTCATCACGTACGCGAGTATCGCCAACGGAAATGCCCAATTGAGCAGCTTCATTATCCAAGGTGCGTAGTGTCACGACTTGCGACAATGCAGCTTGGTCTAATCCAAATTGCTGAGCTTGCAGAAACGATACTGAAGTCCCGACCTGCGCTTCGAACCCACGCAATTGTTCGTTCAAAGCACGCTGATAGGCAGCAACTGTGATTGATTTTTCGCCTACGTTGCCGACTGTGCGCAGGTTTCCAGACAATCCACCTGTGCCAAAGCCCAGAAGACCCACGACCAGAAGGCCCATAATAATCCAAAGAAAATACCGGGGTTTATTCGCGCTCGCCATGGGTGAAGTCCCTTATCAAATCAATATGCTTTTGCCTCAATGGTGAGGCGTCGCAAATGGATAGGGCGCATAAGGGCAAGGTGCAAGCGGATGCTAGAGGTTTGATAGCCTATTGAACAAAACAGCGATGCCCGCACGATCAATATTGGCAAATGCAATGCGCAACTGTTTTGCACCCGCAGAGATTTCTGGCGGCATGAACATGGTGCCCGGTAGAAGCAAAACGCCTGCATCGCGGACCAGTTTTGGCGCAAGCTGATCTGAGGGTAGATCAAACGGATGCCGGACGTAGGCAAAATAGGCGCCACAACCCATCAGATCCCAACCTTTGTCGGCTAGGCTACCAAATCCTTCGGTAATTGCGGCCCGACGATCTAATATTTCGAGCCTTTCCCTAGCGAGCCAGACGCCAAGGTTCTGCATGCCCCACAATGCGGCCCGTTGCCCAAGCTGGTTGGGGCATATTGTGACCGTATCGAGAAATTTCTCGGCTTCGGCCAAGCGGGCAGGGCTTGCAATCATGGCCCCAACACGGTGACCGGTCAGGCGGTAGGCCTTGGAAAACGAATAAAGTTGGATCAGTGTGTCGCCCCAGTCGGAGTCCTGAAACAGGGTATGCGGCGCACCTTCGCGGCTGTCGAAATCACGGTAGGTTTCATCGATGATGAGCGCAATTTTGTGGCGTCGGCAAAGGTCAAAGAAGGCTTGCACAACGTCTGCCGAATACTCCACACCACCAGGATTGTTAGGTGTTACCAACGATATTGCGCGGGTACGCGGTGTGATGAGGGCTGCTGCCGCGTCTGGGTCCGGTATCAGGCTTGGGCCTGCGTCCAATGGGACGGTTTTCACACCTGCCATATCGAGCCACATGCGGTGGTTGAAATAGTAGGGGACCGGAATAATGATCTCGTCGCCTTCTGCACATAAGGTTGAGATCGCGGCGGCAAAGGCTTGATTACAACCTGATGTGATCGCTACGTTGTCGGGTTGCAGCGCGCCTTGGTAGGCTGACGACCACTGTGCCGCGACTTCCGATCGGAGTTCGTCGAGGCCGAGGACAGGACCATACAGATGCGTGGAGTCATCGTTGACAACCCAATCGGCCATGGCTTGCCGCATGGCGAGTGGCGGCGGATCCACGGGTGCGGCTTGGCTTACGTTGATCAAGGGGCGATCTGTTGGGTGGGTCACGCCGTCGAGCCAACGACGGGCTTCCATTACGGGTGGGAAAAAGGTGGCAGCGGTGCGTGTATTAGCCATGGGTTGATCCAAATGTGCGCCTGCGGCGCGCGCCTCTTTGCAAAGATGCCTCCGGCGGACATATTTGAGCTCGGAAAAATGTACGCGTCCTGAGTTCGAAATACATGCGCCGGTAGGTAAATCGAAATTAGTCTTTGCCGCGATAGGGTTCGACGTATTGAAGCGCCATATCCCACGGAAAGAAAATCCAAGTATCTTGTGACACGCCTGTGATAAAGGTGTGCACCATCGGTTCGCCTTGCGGTTTTGCATAAACTGTTGCGCAATGTGCGTTGGGATAAAGCGCGCGCACAACTTCGAGGGTTTTGCCGCTGTCGACCAGATCATCGATGATCAAGATACCGGTTCCGTCACCCATCATTTCGGCGTCTGGATATTTGAGCACCTCGGCTTCGCGGCGCTGGTCGGCTTGACCGCCGCCTGAATGGTAGGATTTTACCGAGATTGTATCCACGGTGCGAATGTCCAATTCACGCGCGACGATCATCGCAGGGGCCATGCCGCCACGGGTAATGGCGACGACGGCTTTCCAGGCGCCATCGTCTGGTCCTTTGCCATCAAGCCGCCATGCCAGTGCACGGCTATCGCGGTGGATTTGATCCCAAGAAATGTGGAACCCTTTTTCGTGGGGGAGGCGGTCGGTCATGTAGTTTCCTTAGGTAGCGGCAATTTTGACCCCAAGCAAAGCAAGCAGCCCGCCGAAAGTTTTGTCGATGATGGTCTTGAGCGAGATGTAGATCGTACGGCTACGCTCGAGCGAAAAGATGCGGGCGACAATCGTGTTCCAAATTGCTTCGTTCCCGAAAACAACAAACAACAGAGCCGCGTAAACCCAATATGGGGTCGTTTGAGGCACGGTGCCAATGAAAATGGCGGAAAACAGGATGGCGGGCTTTGGATTTGCGAGTTGGGTAAAGACGCCCAAGCTAAACGCGCTGACCGCAGATCTTGGGGCTTTACTAGATTGCGCGGTCAATAGCGGCTTGTCAGCGTCACGCCATAGCCCATATGCAAGCCACAACAGATAGCCTGCGCCACCAATTTTTAGCGTCCACAGCAAGCTGGGGGCAGCGGCAAATATCAGACCAAGACCGAATAACGCAGCGGCAGCCCAGATGACGGCCCCAACGCCCAAACCCACAGCAAGGAATGCACCCGTGCGCAGCCCTTCGGTCACGCCTGTGCGTGCGGCCATGATAACGGCAGGCCCGGGACTAATCGCTGCAAGAAGATGTAGGAACGCAACTGCGAGAAATCCGGCGAGGGTCATTGGACTTCCTTACTATACGGTTGAGATATCTGGCGCATCGACGGCTTTCATGCCGACAACGTGGTAGCCACTGTCAACGTGTAAGACTTCGCCAGTTGTGCCAGAGCTAAGATCCGACAACAAATACACAGCAGATTTACCCACGTCTTCGATGGTGACAGTGCGGCGCAGCGGAGAGTTCAGTTCGTTCCACTTCAAAATATAGCGGAAATCACCGATACCAGATGCTGCAAGCGTCTTTATTGGCCCCGCCGAAATCGCGTTGACGCGAATACCGTCTTTACCCAGGTCTTCGGCAAGGTAACGTACGGATGCTTCAAGTGCGGCCTTACAAAGGCCCATGACATTATAATGTGGCATGACGCGTTCGGCGCCATAATACGTCAGTGTCAGGCAAGACCCACCTGGGTTCATCATTTTTTCAGCGCGGTTCACGACGGCGGTGAATGAATAAACTGAGATATCCATGGAATTCAAAAAGTTTTCACGGCTGGTGTCGACATAGCGGCCACGCAATTCATTTTTGTCTGAAAAGCCGATAGCGTGTACGATGAAATCGAGCTTGCCCCACTTTTCTTCAAGGCTTGCGAACAATGCATCCACGCTGTCCATGTCACCGACATCGCAGGGCAGGACTATATCAGACCCAAGCTCTGCCGCGAGCGGATCAACCCGTTTTTTCAACGCATCGCCTTGATATGAAAACGCAAGTTGCGCACCTGCATCGGCACATGACTTTGCGATACCCCACGCTATTGATTTATTGTTTGCGAGGCCCATAATTAGGCCACGTTTGCCTTGCATCAAATTTGACGACATGCCGCTACGTCCTTTGGTTGGTCTGTGTTAATCTCGGTGTAGGCGATTGATACCGACACGGCAAGTTAAGAGCACGGGCCGCCGTGCGAACACAGCTAAGGAATTACTATTATGGCGCAACGCACCGGCATTTTTGCAGGCGATGACCCTTTTGAAATCAGTCTGCGGTGGTTGGCCGAGGCAACCACCGCAGAGCCAAACGATCCCAATGCGATTGCTTTGTCGACCGTTGACGCAAACGGCATGCCAAATGCCCGCATGGTTCTTTTAAAAGACATCGAGGCTGACGCCTTTGTTTTCTACACAAATTACGAAAGCCAGAAAGGCCAAGAGATTATTCAATCTGGAAAAGCGGCGTTTGTCATGCATTGGAAATCTCTGCGGCGTCAAATTCGTGTGCGCGGAACTGTGACAAAAGAACACGGCGCGCAGGCGGACGCTTATTATGCCTCGCGATCACTGCAAAGCCGACTAGGGGCGTGGGCATCAGCGCAATCCCAGCCACTCAGCAGTAGGACCGCATTGATGGCAGAAGTAACAAAACAAGGCACGCGCCACGGAATAAGCCCATCAAGACCACCGTTTTGGGGTGGGTTCCGCATCGTTCCAGAGCAGATCGAGTTTTGGGCGGATGGCGATTTTAGGTTGCATGACCGGTTCGCTTGGTCCCGCGCAGGGGTGTATGATGCCTGGAAAATCCAGCGATTGTCGCCGTAAATTTCACGCTTCGTGAGTTTTGAGGGGTTGAAAGACCTTATTTTTTCTGGTGGTAAATAGATGAAATGAAAAAACAGTACCGAATGCCAATGATGGCGCTCGGTTGATTGGACATAATGAACACGACTGAAGATACTGCGCCGTCCAACCTGCAATCGGGTCGCGTCAAATGGTTTGACCCTGCAAAAGGGTTCGGATTTGTAGTAAGCGATGCTGGAGGGCCAGATATTTTGCTACACGCCAATGTTTTGAGGAATTTCGGCCAAGGCTCGGTTGTGGATGGCACGATCATCACTATGGATGTGCAACAATCGGAGCGCGGCCTACAGGCAGTGGACATATTTTCGCTGACGCCGCCGGATAGTTTGGCCGCGGTCCCGATGATGCGCGATATGGAAGACATATCTGTTGAAGATATTCTTGAGCAGCCAATTGTACCTGCCCGCGTGAAGTGGTTCGATAAAGGCAAAGGGTTTGGGTTTGCCAACATCTTTGGCGACAGTGCCGACGTATTTGTGCACATTGAAGTTCTGCGTCGGTGCGGGTTGTCTGATCTTCAAGCAGGTGAAGCAATTGGCCTACGTTTGATTGATGGAAAACGGGGCCGAATGGCTGTGGACGTTGTCAGTTGGGAAGCTATTTCAAAATGAAAACTGCTCTTGTTGTCGCCCTGTGTGCAGGGTTTGCCGGACATGCCAATGCGTCGTGTGCGGATGATCGTGTGACGGTTACTGGTGATTGGGGGCGCGCGAATTTTGCGGTCACCGTTGCTGACGATGCCGCTGAGCGGTCGCAAGGGTTAATGAATGTTCCGGAAATGGCGACGATGTCAGGGATGCTTTTTGCTTACCCGCGTGCGCAGCGCGCCACGTTTTGGATGCGCAAGACATTGATTGGTCTCGATATGATTTTTGCGGGACCCGATGGTAGGATTCTGTCGATCCATGAAAATGCAGTTCCGTTGGATGAAACTGTGATCAATGGCGGGGGCGGTGTTCAATACGTTCTCGAAGTGAACGCAGGTATGGTCGCTCGTTTGGGTGTTAAAATAGGCGATATTTTGCAACATCCGGCGTTTGGGGCAGACGCAATCGCACCTTGTGACTAAAAGTGCGAAATAGGGGTTTTCAAATCAGTTGAACGCCTTTAGAGACACCCTTGTTCGGGGCGTAGCGCAGCCTGGTAGCGCATCTGTTTTGGGAACAGAGGGTCGTAGGTTCGAATCCTATCGCCCCGACCACTACCTTCTTCGAAGGTTCACAAGCCGTCCAGTATTTGGGCGGCTTTTGTGTTTTTGGTGCAGCGTTACAAAATAGTGACGCACGGACCTATGCTGTGAGTTTTTCCCATAAATTCGATTCCCTGTTGTGTTGGGGATCGCGCTAGTTGATCCAAAACATCAACCTATTCGGCTAAGTCGCCTGTTTATTTAAGTTTCTTGTTATGGGGTCCAAGTTAACGAATTGTGGATAAGCCTGTGGGTGAATCGGGGCTGTCAGGGTGGTCACTACATCTGGTGTTACGTCAACATTTTTAATCGACAAATTGTGTTAAAATTCCGTTGACCCAAGGCCCTTTGATGCGCCATTTAGCTCAAGTAGATCAAATCAACACTAGATGTTGTGTCGGCGCGATGTGTTTCGCAAATAGGCAATATCCACTTGCGATCATACTGTGGAAGCCCTTTTTATAGGGCGAAATGGTTTCTATCGTTGCGTTTGATTGGCGACACTGGAAGGGCCAAGTTGGCCCAATATATAGCGGTAGGCCGCAACGTCGGCCGAACCGAACATAAGGGGCAGACCACATGAAGATCGAACGGAATTTCACCACTGCGGGCCAAGACGCTTACGCCACACTTACTTTCAAATCTACGACATCGGAAATTCGTAATCCGGATGGCACGATTGTTTTTAAGCTTGATAATTGCGAAATTCCCGACGGTTGGAGCCAGGTGGCCTCTGATGCTGTCTCTTATACACATCTGACGCTGCCGACGAATAGAGAGGTG
>CAJXTP010000012.1 GCA_913061335.1 uncultured Loktanella sp. | reverse complement strand
GTATGATCACACGCCACCACGACACGCTTTTGTCCCGTTCCACTGCGGTCTATTCAGATTGCGAACGCTATCGCTATGCGCTCACGCGGGTTTGGGATGACGCGGGCAAACGCGCCTTGTTTGTCATGCTCAATCCGTCCACCGCGACCGAAATCCAGAACGACCCAACTGTCGAGCGTTGCGAGCGGCGCTCTCGGGCGCTGGGGTTTGGTGCATTTCGGGTGACGAATATCTTTGCGTGGCGTGACACCGATCCGCGCAACATGCGTGCCGCCGCTGATCCGGTTGGCCCAGACAATGACGCGACAATCCGGGATGGCGCCGATTGGGCCGACACCGTCATTGCGGCGTGGGGCACCCACGGTGTCCACCGTGATCGCGGCCCGCAAGTCGAGGCGATGCTGCGCCAAACACCTCATCAAATCTATTCTCTTGGCTTGACCAAACACGGCCACCCCAAGCATCCGCTTTATATCGCCTATACCCAGCAGCCAGCCATATGGGAAAACACATGATCCAAGGTTTCAGCCAGTCCACTGTACAATGCGGCGATGTCCATTTGTCTGTTCACCGTGCAGGCAAAGGTGCGCCGCTGATTTTGCTGCACGGGTATCCGCAGAACCACCATTGTTGGGCCACAGTCGCCCCGACACTGGCCGAACATTTTGACGTGATCATCCCTGATCTGCGTGGATACGGCGATAGCGACGCACCAGCGGACACGCCTGATCATACGACCTATAGCAAACGTCAGATGGCGGCGGATATCGTGGCTATGATGGATGCGCTGGGGCTACCGACCGCACATATCCTTGGACATGACCGCGGCGGGCGCGTCGCATACCGGTTCGCGCTGGATCACCCTGACAGGATTGACCGCCTTGGGATCATCGAGATCGTTCCGACGGGAGATTTCTGGGCCAATTGGGATGCCAATATTGCGATGAAAGCCTACCACTGGACGTTTCTCGCCCAACCCGCCCCGTTGCCAGAGCGCATGATCGGGGCTGACCCTGTGGGCTATATTGACTGGACGCTTTGCGGCTGGACCCTTGCCAAGTCGCTCGACGTTTTTGCCCCCGATGCATTGGCCAGCTACCGTGCACAGGCCCAAGATCCTGCCCATCTGCATGCGATGTGCGCCGATTACCGTGCTGGTGCGACGTTTGACAAAGACTTGGACGATGCTGACCGCGCTGCAGGGCGAAAAATCAAAGCGCCGCTGCATTTTCTATGGGCGAGATCGGGGTTTCCGGCACAGACGACAAAACCCGCCGAACTTTGGAAGCGCTGGTGTGACGACGTTACTGATTCTAGCTGTGACAGCGGGCATTTCGTGATGGAAGAAAATCCCACAAGCGTTCTGGATGCGTTTGTCCCGCATTTTAAGGACCGTTAACTATCTATCGCGAATTAACCCATTCACCAGACCTTGCGTGCTACATATGTGACTTGGGTCGGGGTGACCTTAATTTGCGGAAGATGCGCGATGCTTGCGATACTTGGATTATTAAGCCTGGCACTGTCGGCTATTATGTTTACCGATACGGATTTTGGCTTTGGCGGTGACGCCGAGGGTGACGCGTCCGCTTCGACCGATACCGATGAAGAACTGGAAATCGTCAGCTTGGATGCCATTCTTGATGACAGCGCGCAGGGCGTGTCTGATCAATCGGGTGATGATACAATCATATTTTCAGGCAGCGGCGATGATGACATTGTCACAGGTGGCGGTGATGACCTGATTGACGCCGAGGATGGCAATGACACCGTTGATGGCGGTGATGGCGACGACGAATTGCATGGTGGTCGCGGCGATGATGTAATCATTGGCGGCGGTGGCGATGATACGCTTTACGGTCATGTTGGTGACGACGTGATGTTTGGTGGAACTGGTGACGATGCGATGATCGGTGGTGACGGCACGGATATTCTGCAAGGCGGTGATGGCGCTGACGCGCTTCAAGGATATCTGGGGAATGACACGCTGATTGGCGGCAATGGCGCCGATGTTCTGTTCGGTGGATCGGGTGATGATCTGCTGGATGGTCGCGACGATGATGGCGCGATGGATTACCTAAACGGCAGTGCGGGTGACGACGTGCTGATCGCAGGTACGGGTGATAATTTGAACGGCGGCACTGGAGCCGACCTGTTTGGCTTAAGCAGTGATTCCAACGCATATGTAGACGACTTCAATCCTGATGAAGATACGATCGAAGTGGCGTATGATGCATTGACTACAGCCCCAGTTTTGCGGTTCGAAGATACCGATGATGGGGTTCTACTGTTTGCAGACAGTGAAATCGTGGCCACATTTGCAGGGCATGCCGCGCTGGATCTGGCCAGTGTGCCGATATTGCTGACGGCTATTTGATCTGACAACAGGTTTCGACAAAAACCTTTTCTTTTTGACGTGACTGTCTTAAACGCAGCCATCCGCACAGGGAATCCCCTTGGGCGGATACTCCATGGGCCTTTTCTGGACGACATCCCGGATCGCGCCATCAACCTTTAAACAAGGAGACCCCGATGTCGATTACTGCTGAAGAAAAAGCCCGCGTAATGAAAGAATTCGCAACGAAAGAAGGCGACACTGGTTCGCCCGAAGTTCAAGTTGCGATCCTGTCATCCCGCATCGCCACCCTGACAGAGCACTTCAAGACCCACAAAAAAGACAACCACGGTCGTCGTGGTCTTTTGAAAATGGTTGCTCTGCGTCGTAAGCTGCTCGATTATGCTCGCGCGAAGGATGAGGCCCGTTACCAGGACCTGATCAAGCGTTTGGGCCTGCGCCGCTAACTGCCGCACATGTCACGCTAATACTGAAATGCCCGCCAACTTGGCGGGCATTTTTGCGTTTAAGGGTATTATCGTGAAAGAGCGTTCGCCGTGCTGCGCACGTCGACAGGCGGGGCTTTGCCCCGTACCCCAGAGTATTTAGAAAAAAGCGAGGCGAGGGCTAACTAGGTGGCTATGCCGTCTTTGACTTGCGCTAACAGCCCGTCGACAGCCCGCGCGAATGCGGATGCATCGGTGCCCGTCGCCACGAATGTGAAATCAGTGTTCAGCAAGTCCGCTGCAAATGCCGTGTCCAACACCAGCGTGCCGCAGGGTATGCCCATCGCTTGCAATTTGGCAGCTGCGGGCTTGATCAATGCCCAGACGTCTTCGTGCATCGGGTTGCCCAAATGTCCGATGTCTGCGGCGATGTCTGCGGGACCAAAGAAGATCCCGTCGACCCCATCAAGGGCAGCGATTTCAGTCGCACAGCCAATCGCTGCTGCGGTTTCAAGCTGCAAGATGACGGTCAGTTCGGTGTCAATGCGGTCATAATAATCGGTGATCCGTCCGAATTTTGTGGCCCGTGTGCCACCCGCGACCCCGCGTATGCCGTTTGGCGGATACCGTGTTGCTGCGATCGCTTGCTTTGCTTCCTCAACCGATTGGATCATCGGGATCACAAGGCCTTTTGCCCCAATGTCCAACGCCCGTTTGATCAGCACGGCGTCATTCCATGCCGGACGCACTAGCGCGGTGGTTTTGGTCCCTGCAAAGGCTTGCAGTTGCGCGGCCGTATCCAGCCCGTCGCCAGGCGAATGTTCGGTATCGACCACAACCCAATCGTACCCTGCGCCTGCGACAACTTCGGCTGCAAGCCCGTCGGCGAGGGTGATCCAAAGACCGATTTGCTTAGTTCCGGCTTTGATCGCGTGGGTGAATGGATTGATGTCGAGTTTCATGGCGTGGCCCCTTGATGCAGTTGCGTCAGTTTTGCGCCATGGCGGCCTGCGTTGTCCATCACCGATTAAAAATCAATGGCGATGCCCTTTTTCTCCCAATCGCCATAGCGCACGGCCTCGGGGCCATCGCGGCCGCCAAGCTCTTTTGGCAACGCAACATCGCCTGCTTTTTTGCGTCGCTCAACGGCTTCGGCCAAGGCGCGTTTCGCCGCATCGGGCATGTCATCGGTCATTGGGGCTGCTCCTTGTGGGATCGTCGTGATTGATATACCCCCAGCGGCAGTGAAAACAAGGGATTCCCCATGAGCAAAACAGGTCTGCCACCGCGCCGCGCCGCGCATTATCTGATGGATCAGATTTTTGAGGACGGCCGCTTGTTGTCAGAGCTGATCGGCGGCGGTGCGTTGGATCATCTGGAGCCAGCGGATCGTGCCCGCGCCCAGCGATTAACCACCGATGCGTTGCGTGGCTTGGACCGCGCTGACCGGATGCTCAAGCCATACCTGAAAAAGGCCCCGCCCGAAAACGTCATGAATGCCCTGCGTCTTGGGGTGATTGAGCTGACCGGAGGCGAGGCAGCCCACGGCGTTGTGAACGCCTATGTTGAAATTACATCGCAGAACAAGAATACCCATTCGTTCAAGGGCATGGTCAACGCCGTGCTGCGCAAAATTGCAGCCGAGGGCCCAGATGCTTGGCATAAACGTAACGTCCCGCTGATGCCCGGTTGGTTGCGCCAGCCGATGGTCGCCGCGTGGGGCCGCAAGCCGATGGACGCAATGGACGCCGCCCATTTTGCAGGCGCGCCGCTTGATCTGACACCAAAAGGTGATCCGGCGGCTTTGGCCGCTGCGGTCGACGGCTTTGTTTTGCCGACAGGGTCTGTGCGCGTGCCAAATGCGGGTCAGGTCAGTAGCCTTGCCGGATTTGAGGCTGGCGAATGGTGGGTCCAAGATGTGGCCGCTGCCATTCCCGTGCAGATGCTTGCCCCGACAAAGGGCATGACCGTTCTGGATATTTGCGCTGCTCCGGGTGGGAAGACCATGCAATTGGCTGCCGCGGGTGCTGTGGTCACTGCGGTGGATATTTCCAAAACCCGCATGGGCCGCGTCGCTGAAAACTTGGCCCGTGTGAATGAAAATGCCGAACTGATCGTGGCGGATGCGTTTGATCTGACCGGTCAGTATGACGCGGTTTTGCTCGATGCGCCGTGTTCCGCGACGGGTACCATTCGCCGTCATCCGGATTTGCCTTATGCCAAAGACGGCACCGAATTCGCCGATCTGATCGCCCAACAAGAAGCGATGATCGACCATTCCCTGACCCTGCTAAAGCCGGGCGGCAAGCTGGTGTTTTGTACCTGTTCGTTGCTGCCTGACGAAGGCGAAGTACAGGTCGAAGAGGCGCTAGAGCGTCACCCCGGCCTGACCGTGGATCGCAATGCAACCGACCGCGCCGGCATTGATCCAGACTGGACAACCTTTGAAGGTGGCCTGCGTCTGCGCCCTGATTATTGGCCAGAAATGGGCGGCATGGACGGTTTCTATATTGCGGTGCTGACAAAGCCGTCCTAGCGCCCTAAGATACCTGCAATAACACAGCGCATCAGCGCGAAGTCGAAGGCAGCAGTATCGTGGCAAGACCGCAGACATGGCGCGCAGGCGCTACGCATTTCATGCACCGTGTTCACGCGCGTGCCGCCAGCCGTGCGCGTCCTGCGACCGGATTTGTAAGCCAGCCAGAACCCCGCACAATCGGTCATTTCGCCCGTGGTCGGCAGCTTGTTGCGGGTAATTTCCTGTTTTCCGGTGCTCTGACTGAGGCCAAAGATGCGTCGATCTGGGACATCGTTCCTGACAATCCCGTTGTTGCCGAAGAACTGCAAGGCTGCGCGTGGCTTGATGATTTGGCCGCTGTTGGCGATGCAAAGGCGCGGGCTTGTGCGCAGACTTGGGTCGCTGATTGGATCGTGCGCTATGGCCGTGGGCGCGGCGCTGGCTGGACCCCTGATTTGGTTGGCCGCCGTTTGATCCGCTGGATACAACACGGATTTTTCCTACTGCGCGGCCAAGAAAAAGACGCAAGCGATGCATTTTACCGCTCGCTTGCGCAGCAAACAATATTCTTGTCACGGCGCTGGAAAACCTCGCAACGCGGCTTGCCCCGTTTTGAGGCCCTGACAGGGATGATTTACGCAGGCCTTTCGCTCGAGGGCATGGAAGAACACGTCGATCCCGCTGTTAAGGCATTGGCCCGCGATTGTGCCCGCGAAATTGATGACACAGGCGGCATTCTGACCCGCAACCCCGAAGAATTGCTTGAGGTGCTGACATTGCTGACGTGGACCGTGCAAGCATTGACCGAGATGAACCGCCAGCCACCCGCGCCGATCTTGACCGCGATTGCCCGCATTGCCCCGACGTTGCGCGCCTTGCGGCATGCGGATGGCGGCTTGGCCCGTTTTCACGGTGGTGGGCGCGGGCTTGATGGTCGCTTGGATCATGCCTTAGCTGCAAGCGGCGATAAAACCCGCGCGGGCGAGGGGCCACATATGGGGTTTGCCCGTCTTAGCGCCGGACGCACGACCATTGTGATCGATGTCGCAGCGCCGCCAACAGGCGCGGAATCGATCAATGCGCATGCCAGCACGCTCGCGCTGGAGGTTACATCTGGCCGTCGCCCAATGATCGTAAGCTGCGGATCGGGGCGCTCATTTGGCGAAGAATGGCGCCGCGCTGGTCGGGCGACACCGTCGCATAGCACCGTCTGCTTAGAGGGATATTCGTCGTCGCGTCTTGGCCCGCCAAGCAGGTTAAACACCGCACGACAAGAGCTGCTGGTTGATGTTCCCCAAATTGTTCAGGCGCATTTTTCAAGCCTGCACGACGGGCGCAGATTAGAGCTGTCACATGACGGATATCGCGGCACCCACGGGTTGACGCATGCCCGCACGCTCGATTTGGCCATCGATGGGCGTGGCATGGTCGGCGAAGATCTACTGACCACGTTGCTTGACGCTGACAAGGCGAAATTTGATGCAGCTTTGGATCGAACTGCCTTGCAAGGCATTCAATATTCGGTGCGGTTTCACCTGCATCCTGACGTCGATGCGAAAATCGATATGGGCGGCGCTGCAATCTCGTTGGCGCTCAAATCCGGCGAGATTTGGATACTGCGCCAAGATGGTCACGCAGAAATGACGCTTGAACCATCAGTTTATTTGGAAAATGGCCGATTAAAGCCCCGTCCGAGCCAGCAGGTGGTTTTATCTGGGCGCACAATGGCATATGCGACGCGCGTCCGTTGGTCGTTGGCCAAGGCTCAGGATACGCCCGATGGTGTGCGTGATCTGGTCACCGACGACTTGATGGACCCAACTGAAGATTGATTCTTGGGGGATCACATGACCGACCTTGCACCACTGCGCCGCGCCCTTCTTTCTGTATCTGACAAAGCTGGATTGCTTGATCTGGGCAAGGCGCTTGCCGCCCGCGGGGTCGAATTGTTGTCGACTGGCGGGTCTGCCAAGGCGTTGCGCGATGCAGGGCTAGACGTGCGCGATGTGGCCGATGTCACAGGCTTCCCAGAGATGATGGATGGGCGGGTCAAGACGCTACACCCTGTTGTGCATGGCGGCCTTTTGGCGCGCCGCGATTTGCCTGCGCATGTCGACGCGATGACCGAGCATAACATCGGCCCAATCGATCTGTTGGTCGTGAACCTGTACCCGTTTGAAGAAACCGTCGCCAAGGGTGCGGATTTTGATACCTGCATCGAGAACATCGACATTGGCGGCCCCGCGATGATCCGTTCTGCTGCTAAAAACCATGCGTTTGTGAACGTGATTACCGATGTTGAGGATTACGATGCGCTGTTGGCTGAATTGGATGCCAACGACGGTCAGACGACCTTGGCGTTCCGCCAAAAGCTGGCGCAAACCGCTTATGGCCGCACCGCCGCCTATGACACTGCTGTTAGCACGTGGATGGCCGGCGCGATTGAACTAGACACACCGCGCCGCCGCTCCATTGCAGGCACCTATAAACAGACGATGCGTTACGGCGAAAATGCGCACCAGTCCGCCGCGTTCTATACTGACGGTACAGACCGTCAGGGCGTTGCGACCGCGACCCAGCTTCAGGGCAAGGCATTGTCCTACAATAACATCAACGACACCGATGCCGCGTTTGAATTGGTCGCCGAGTTTGATCCTGCCGACGGTCCAGCCGTCGCGATCATTAAGCACGCGAACCCAAGCGGCGTGGCCCGTGGCGCGACATTGCTAGAAGCCTACACCAACGCGTTTGACTGCGACCGCACGTCTGCGTTTGGTGGCATTGTCGCGCTGAACACCGCGCTGGATGAAGCCACAGCAAAGGCGATTGTCGAGATTTTCACCGAAGTTGTGATTGCACCGGGTGCATCGGACGCAGCCCGCGCAATTTTCGCGACTAAAAAGAACCTGCGCTTGCTGACAACAGATGGCTTGCCTGATCCAAAGGCGGCCCAGATCACCATGAAACAGGTTGCTGGCGGTATGCTTGTCCAAGACAAAGACGTGGGTCATGTGGCGATGGGCGACTTAAAGGTTGTGACCAAGGTTCAACCAACCGACGCCCAAATGGCCGATCTGCAATTCGCATGGACCGTCGCCAAGCACGTTAAATCCAACGCGATTGTTTATGTCAAAGACGGTGCAACGGTTGGCGTTGGCGCAGGCCAAATGAGCCGGCTCGATAGCGCGCTTATTGCCGCCCAAAAGGCAGAACGCATGGCGGGGGCAATGGGCTTGCCGCAGTCACTGGCAATCGGGTCAGCTGTCGCATCTGATGCGTTCTTCCCATTCGCAGATGGTTTGCTAGAGGCTGCGGCTGCGGGCGCTACCTGCGTCATTCAACCCGGTGGCTCAATGCGCGACGACGAGGTAATTGCCGCAGCAGACGACGCCGGTATCGCGATGGTGTTCACCGGCATGCGCCACTTCCGGCATTAAGGATCAATCGATGCGTTTGTTATTTTGGACAGGTTTTTGGGTGTTTCTGGCGGATCAAGCCAGCAAATACGTGGTCGTCCATTACCTTGATTTGTTCAGCAAGCTGCGCATCGACGTGTGGCCGCCGTATCTGACGTTTCGGATGGCATGGAACCGCGGCGTGAACTTTGGCATTGGCGCGGGCTTTGACATGCGTTGGGTGCTGATTGGTATTGCATTTGCGATTTCGGGGGCGGTGCTGTTTTGGCTATGGCGCAGGCCTGCGACCAATAAATGGACCTATATCGCCGCTGGTTTTCTAGTCGGCGGCGCGCTGGGCAACGTCGTTGATCGGGTCTTGTATGGCGCGGTGGCGGATTTCTTGAACATGTCGTGCTGCGGGTTTGAAAACCCATATGCGTTTAACATCGCGGATGTGGCCATTTTTGTGGGCGCTGTGGGCATTGCATTTGCCGAACCGGACAAGCAGAAAAAGAAACGGGCGTGACGAAGCCTGCGGGTTAGGCTAAACATGCCCGACACTGACCAAGGACGACGTGATGCGTAACGCTATTTTGGCAATTTTCGGGGCACTTGTGCTGGCGGCATGTTCCGCTGGCGATCGTCCTTTGCATGACATGCGCAGCAGCAATGGCGGACCGGATGAATTTTCGGTGATGCCTGTGGCAGCCTTGGAATTGCCGGACACGTTCACATTGCCCACACCGACCCCAGGTGGCAGCAACCGCACCGATGCCGACCCAAAGGGTGACGCGATTGTGGCCCTTGGTGGCCGGCGTGCGTCCCAGTTCGCTGGCGGTATTCCCACGGCAGATGCAGCGCTTGTCGCGCGTGTAAGCCGCAACGGCGTGATCCCGAATATCCGTGAAACGCTCGCTGCTGAAGACGCGCAGTTCCGTCAAACCCGCAAACGGTTTTCACTTTTTGGCGGTATCTTGTCGGGCAATCGTTATTTTAAGGCATACGCCGCGCAAGCGCTTGACGCTTACGCCGAATTGCAGCGGTTCCGAAGCCTTGGCATCGCGACCCCAACCGCACCTCCGGCACAGTAACCAGCCGCGCCTCTGGCACGATTGCGCGTTGTCACATCCGCGTATGACCACTTGATTGCGCTGCGTTCCGCCGTAGGTTGATACCCAAGACAGACCCACGAGATAAGGATGCCCAATGCGCCGATTGCTTACCCTTGCCCTGATTGCCTTTAGCGCCCCCGCGCTGGCCCAAGAGGTCACGACCTATTCGCTTGATAACGGCATGGATGTCGTTGTGATCGAAGACCACCGCGCCCCTGTCGTGGTGCATATGGTTTGGTATAAGGTTGGATCAGCCGATGAACCCGTTGGCGCATCCGGTGTCGCGCATTTCCTTGAGCATCTGTTGTTTAAGGCCACGGATGTTTTGGAAAGCGGCGAGTTTTCGGCGACTGTTGCCGCCAACGGCGGGTCTGATAATGCGTTCACCAGCCATGATTATACAGCGTATTTCCAACGTATCGCCGCCGACAGGCTGGAATTGATGATGCAGATGGAAAGCAACCGGATGAACAATCTGGCGATTTCTGAGGCCGACATTGAGACCGAACGCAACGTGGTTCTTGAGGAACGCAATCAGCGCACCGAAAATTCCGCAGGCGCGCTTGCCCGCGAACAATTCGTCGCCGCCCAATACCAAAACCACCGCTACGGTGTGCCGGTCATTGGCTGGAAGCACGAAATGGAACAGCTGTCGCTGCAAGACGCGCTTGATTTCTACGACCTGTATTACAGCCCCAACAACGCGATTTTGGTCGTTGCTGGTGACGTCGCGCCCGATGAGGTTAAGGCCTTGGCCGAACAGTATTACGGCGTCATCCCAGCCGAAGAAAATCTGCCCGAACGCATTCGCCCACAAGAACCACCACAGCGCGCCGAACGGCGTATCACCTATACCGACCCGCGCGTCAGCCAGCCGTATTTGACGCGGTCATATATCGCGCCCGAACGTGATGCAGGCGCACAGGCTGAAGCAGCCGCTTTGGTCTATCTTGCTGATTTGCTCGGTGGGTCGCCGTTCTCGTCCGCACTTGGCCAAGCCTTGCAATTTGAAACCCAGACGGCGGTCTATGCTGGCGCCAGCTATAATGGCGCATCGCTGGACGACAGCACATTTGCCGTGTCCGTTGCCCCGTCCGAGGGCGTGAGCCTGTCCGAGGCCGAGGCCGCGATGGACGCTGCGATTGCTGCATTCCTCGCTGCTCCGATAGATCAAGACCAGATGGAAAGCCTGCGCACCCAGCTGCGCGCCTCCGAGATTTTCGCCAAAGATAACGTGCAAGGTATCGCGCGGCGTTACGGGCGTGCGTTGACCCAAGGGCTGACGATCCAAGACGTGCAAGACTGGCCGCAAATCCTACAAGACGTAACCGAGGCCGATATCAAAGCCGTCGCCGCAAAGGTTTTGGACCGCAATCAAGCCGTGACCGGATGGGTCGTGGCAAACCCAGAGGAGGCACGCTGATGTTTCGATATATCTTGACGATTTGTGCCGTTGTGGCGGGCACCAGCGCCCTTGCTGACGTCGAAATTCAACAGATCACGTCTGCCGGCGGGATCAATGCGTGGGTCGTTGAAGAACCATCCATTCCGTTCACAGCGCTTGAAATTCGTATGCGTGGCGGCGCGTCCTTGGACGTGGCTGGCAAGCGCGGTGCGGTAAACCTGATGACTGCGTTGATTGAAGAAGGCAGCGGCGACATGGATGCGCAAGCGTTCCAGAAACGCCTTGAGGCGCTCGCGGCAAGCCTGTCGTTCCGCGTATCCGATGACATCATGTCGATTTCCGCGAAGTTCCTGACCGAAAACCAAGACGAGGTGCTTGCGCTATTGCACCAAGCATTGACCCAACCGCGCTTTGACCAAGACGCGATTGACCGCGTGCGCGCGCAGGTCATTGCGGGCATCGCAAGCGACGCAAAAAGCCCGAACCGGATCGCTGGCGCGTTCTTTGACGGTGCCGCGTTTGCGGGTCACCCCTATGCGACGTCCATTGATGGCACAGCCGACAGCGTCGGTGCATTGACCCAAGATGATATGTTTACCGCGCACCGCAATACGCTGACCCGTGACCAAATTTACGTGTCTGCTGTAGGTGATATTTCGGCGGATGCGCTTGGCCCGCTGCTTGACGCGCTGTTGGGTGATTTACCCGCGAATGGCCCGCCTGCGATTGCTGATGTTGGCTTTGGTTTGGCCGGTGGCGTCACCGTTATTCCATTCGACACGCCGCAATCGGTTGCGTTGTTCGGCCACAGTGGGATTGAACGTGACGACGACGATTTCTTTGCAGCCTATATTTTGAATTCAATTCTTGGCGGCTCTGGGTTCGAATCCCGCCTGATGAACGAGGTCCGTGAAAAGCGCGGCCTGACGTATGGCATTTCGTCCTATTTGGTGCCGAAATTTCACGCGGAAATGTGGATCGGGCAGGTCGCATCCGGCAATGAAACGATTGCAGAGGCGATCGCGGTCACCCGCGATGTCTGGTCTGACTTGGCGACCAATGGCGTGACGCAAGAAGAATTGGCTGTGACCAAAACCTACCTGACGGGCGAATACCCGCTGCGGTTTGATGGCAACGCCAAGATTGCGGGCATCATGGTTGGGATGCAAATGATCGGCTTGCCGCCAGAATATGTGATCAATCGCAACGACTATATCAGGGCGGTGACACTAGATGACCTGAACCGTGTGGCCGCAGAATTCCTGCGCCCAGACGATCTGCACTTTGTCGTTGTGGGTCAGCCTGTTGGGTTAGAAACCACCGATTAACCATTTTTCGCCCCTCGTAGAATCGCAATTGGCCGTGCTATCCCTTGTGGCATGGCCAATTCTGACCCCAACATAAAGCCTCAGCCTGTCATCAGACAGCTTGACGACGCCGCGATCAACAGGATTGCAGCGGGCGAAGTGTTGGAACGTCCGGCGTCTGCCGTCAAAGAACTGGTCGAGAACGCAATTGATGCGGGCGCGCACCGCATTGAGGTCGTGATCGCCGATGGTGGCAAGACGTTGATCCGCGTGACTGACGATGGTTGCGGGATCGCGGCTGCGGATTTGCCGCTGGCATTGTCGCGCCATGCGACCAGCAAAATTGACGGATCAGATCTGTTGAATATTCATTCATTCGGCTTTCGCGGTGAAGCCTTGGCCAGTATTGGTGCAGTCGGTCGTTTGACGATGACCAGTCGCGTCGCGGGTGGCGAAGGGGCGTCAATTTCAGTCGCGGGCGGCGTGATGGGCGGCGTGCGTCCCGCTGCATTATCGGCAGGCACAGTCGTTGAATTGCGCGACATGTTTTACGCGACGCCTGCGCGGCTCAAGTTCCTGCGCACCGACAGGTCCGAAGCGCAGGCCGTGGGTGACGTCGTCAAACGGCTTGCAATGGCAGAGCCGTTTATCACGTTTATCCTGCGCGATGCATCTGGCGGCGATAGCCGGACCACATTCCGCGCTGACGCCGAAAGCGGTGATTTGTTTGATGCGTTGCATGGGCGATTGCGGTCTGTAATTGGCCGCGACTTTGCCGACAATGCGCTGGCGATTGATGCGCAGCGCGACGGGTTTCACCTGACGGGATACGCCGCCTTGCCGACCTATTCGCGCGGTGCCGCGGTGGCGCAATTTGTGTTCGTGAACGGACGTCCGGTGCGCGACAAAATGTTGCTTGGCGCGCTGCGAGCTGGATACATGGATGTGCTAAGCCGCGATCGGCATCCGGTGGCCGCGCTGTTCATCGACTGTGATCCGGTGATGGTCGATGTGAACGTGCATCCCGCCAAATCCGAGGTCCGGTTTCGTGATCCAGGCACTGTGCGCGGTTTGATCGTTTCAGGCTTGCGCCATGCAATGGCAGGCGCGGGGCACCGTGCGTCAACGACCGTGGCTGATGCGACGCTGGGCGCGATGCAACCGCAACCGCTAGAGCCACGCATATACCAAATGGACCGCCCGTCATTTACGGCGCGGTCGATGTCATTTCAGGCCCAAGCCCCCGGATTTCAAGAAGCCCCAAGCGCGCGGGTTGAACCTGATATTCTAGACGAACCAAACCATTTGCCATTGGGCGCTGCGCGCGCGCAGGTGCATGAAAATTACATCATTGCCCAGACGGCGGATGGCATTGTCATTGTTGACGGGCATGCGGCGCATGAACGGTTGGTCTATGAAAAGCTAAAGACGCAGATGGCCGAAAATGGTGTTGCTGCCCAAGCATTATTGATCCCCGAGATTGTTGAATTGGCCGAAGGCGAGGCGGCGCAATTGTTGGAAATATCCGATGACTTGGCCCGCTTTGGCCTAGGGATTGAACCGTTTGGCGGCAACGCTGTGGCCGTGCGCGAGACCCCCGCGATCTTGGGCGAAGTCAACGCAGGCGCAATGCTGCGCGATATTTTAGACGAACTCGCCGACACAGGCGGGTCTGACCGGGTGCAATCCAAGATCGAAGCAATCTTGTCGCGCGTCGCTTGCCACGGATCAATCCGCACAGGCCGCCGGATGCGCGGCGAAGAAATGAACGCCCTGTTGCGCGAAATGGAAGCGACCCCAAGGTCGGGCCAATGCAACCACGGGCGCCCCACATATGTAGAGTTGAAAATGACAGATATTGAACGATTGTTTGGCCGCACATGATCACAGTCGGCGATTATACCTTTAGCCTAGCAGACCCGTTGTTCATCGCCGGTCTGATCGTTGCTCTCATCCTCTTGCTGCTGGTGGTCCTGTTGGTCGTCACGGTGCGCCGTGCCGGTAAATCGGGCGAAATGGCGCAGGTTTTGGCGAGCCAAATGGGCGGGCTAGGGAGCCGCGTTGAGATGCTGTCAAACGGCCAACAACAGTTGTTTGGCGGCCTGACATCGGTGACCGAAGCACAGGCGCAGCAGCAGGCCAAAACGCTGCAACTGATGGAACAGCGGTTATCGCAAGTGACGGAATCGTTGAACGTGAACTTGTCGTCATCGGCCCAGCGAACTGCCCAAAGTCTGGGTGAATTGCAGCAGCGATTGTTGACCATCGACAAAGCGCAGGAAAATATCACCAAGCTGTCGGGCGATGTTTTGTCGTTGCAAGATATCTTGTCGAACAAGCAAACGCGCGGCGCGTTTGGTGAAATCCAGCTCAATGATATCGTCAGCAAGGCGCTGCCGTCGGATGCCTATACGTTCCAGCACACGTTATCTAACGGCAAGCGGGCCGACTGTTTGATCCACCTGCCGAACCCTCCGGGACCCATTGTGATCGACAGTAAATTCCCGCTGGAAGCCTATGAAGCCCTGCGCAATGCCAAGACCGATTGGGAGGCAAACGAGGCCGCCAAGTTCATGCGCACATCGGTGAAAGCCCATATTAAAGCGATTTCTGAAAAGTATATTCTTGACGGTGAAACCGCTGATGGTGCGCTGATGTTCCTGCCATCAGAAGCCGTGTACGCGGAATTGCATGCGAATTTTCCGGAGCTGGTCCGCGACGGGTTCACTGCCCGCGTATGGATCGTGTCACCGACGACCTGTATGGCGACGCTCAACACTATGCGCGCGATCCTGAAAGATGCACGGATGCGCGAGCAAGCGGGTGCAATTCGCACGACTTTGCGTCTGTTGCACCGCGATGTGGAGCTGGTGGTCGAACGTGTGGGTAAGTTGAACACCCACTTTGGACAGGCCCGCAAGGATCTTGAAGACATCAATACTGCAGCTGAACGGGCGGGTAAACGCGCGACGCGGCTTGATAACTTTGATTTCGAGGAGATCGAAAAAGAGGTCGCGGCGCCGCTGCCGCTTGCACAGGACAAATCCTAGGGGCTAACCGGTTTTCCGAGGCGAAATGACGTTAGATGGGTTAAAACCCATCCTACGCATCATCGAAAATTTGCCTCGCACGTCCCCAGACACCGGCGTCTAACTGACCCAAAGTGCCAAGATGCGGCAACAGCTGACCCGCAAAATCATCGCTGCTTTCCGCAGGCAGCAACGACGGCAAGTTATCAATCGCCATCACATCAAGGACTGGATCGTCGTGAACCCGTAGCGCGGGGGCGTCCCATGTGGTCTCTGATCCATATACTTTGATCGGGGAAAAGTCGCTTTGCGGATCGCAGGCGATATCGCCAATCACCCGTAGGCGGCGTGGGTCTGTCGTCGCTGATGCAGGCACAAACACAGGTGTCCCGTCGCGCGCAAGAATGCAGTTCAAGAACACATCGTGGTCCAACACTTCAGGGAAAGGCCCGCCTGACGCGGTCTCGGCCATGTCCCATTTGGTCACGTTTAGCCCCAGTGCTTCGCATAAGTCTGCGCCGCCTGTACCAACGCGACCCAATGCGCCGATGATCAGGACATTGGGGGTGGCTCCAGCCAATTGCGCGTGGATATGATCGACCATCGCGGGTGCGTCAGCAAAAGTGTTGATCGGCCCTATCAGCCGCCCGTGCTGCTGTGCGGCATATGTTAGCAAGCTCACAGCCGCCCCCGCATACCCAGCCCAATAGCCAAACGCAGCGATCCGCCGCCCGTCTTCGCCAACAAGATATTCCAGATCATAAAGCGCGCCGCCGCCAGCCTGAAACCGGTCCAACAAGACCCGCCCCGATGCTTGCCCTTTATACGCATGCCCGAACATGATGTGGTTGTGGCGCAATGGGGTGCCGTCATCAGGCAATTCTTTCAGCCCAAAGATGACCGCGTCAGCGGGTGCATCGACCCATGCGCCTTGGTCCACAATAGCGCAGCCAACGTCGCCGTATCCACCAATTGGGATCGCGCGTTGGTCGCTGTTTTCCACGGTGACTTGGAATCCGACATCCAGCAGCGTTTTTGCGCCTGCGGGTGTCAGTCCAACCCGTTCTTCATGGGGGCGTGTTTCGGCCCGAACCCAAAGGTGCATCTGACGTCTCCCTAATAATGTGTGCGCGCGGCAATCCGGTCGCTGTGATCCAGATGCGGAGCGCTGTTAAACGTGCCAAGAATATTCCCGTGATCGGTCACATGAATGCGGTGCACCGATGTGTTCAAAATCGGCAAGGCAATCTGGGCCATCTGCGGAATATCGAGGTGCAAAATATGCGCCACAGCGCGTGCAATGATCCCGCCAGATGTCACGCAAAGAATGCGTTTACCGGGTTGGGCGGCCTCTTGAATTAGGGCCTCAACGCGGTCGCTATAGTTGGCGTAGGTTTCGGTCCCTTGGATTTTCCCGTCGCGCCATGCGGTCAACGTCGCAGGGAAATGCGTTGCAAAATCTTCGGGGCTGGTGCGCGCAGGCGCAAGCTTTAGCGCGTCCATTTCGGCGGTCAGGTCGTAATAGGCGATCTCGTTAAGCCGTTCATCGACGGTCACATCCGTGAACCCCATGCCTGCGACGGTTTCGCGTTGGCGACGCAGCGAGCCCGAGAAAACCGCATCAAACGGCCCATCATGTGCGTTGATCCAATCGCCAAGCCATGCCGCCTGCCGATGCCCAAGCTCTGACAGTTTGTCATAACCCGCCTCGTCAGTTGCCGCTGAATTTGCCTGCCCGTGCCGGACCAGTGTGATTTCGCCCATGATGCCTCCTGATGTTGCGATATGGGTAAGGGGTTGCGTGTGGCTTGGCAACGGGGCGCGATGCGCTCTTGTTTGCAGATTCCGCATGTGGGATTGTCGCCGCTAACAAGAGTAACCAAAACACTACAGGTCCCCCGTTTATGCCCGCAGATAAGCTGCTTAAGGATGTCTTTGGATTCGACGCGTTTCGCGACGGTCAACGCGAGATAGTGGATGCTGTCATTGCTGGCGAAAACACGTTGGCGATTATGCCGACGGGTGGTGGTAAGTCGCTGTGCTTTCAGCTTCCGGCGCTGATGCGCACCGGTGTGACTGTTGTGATTTCCCCGCTGATTGCACTGATGCGCGATCAGGTGCGCGGTCTTAAGGCAGTGGGTGTCGAGGCGGGCGCGCTGACGTCTGGCAATACCGAAGAAGAAACCGAAGCCGTTTGGGCGGGGCTAGAGGCGGGCACATTGCGCCTACTTTACATGGCCCCCGAACGGTTATCATCTGGTGGCACCATGCAGATGCTGCGCCGCGTCGGTGTTGGCATGATCGCCGTCGACGAGGCGCATTGCGTCAGCGCTTGGGGTCATGATTTCCGCCCTGATTACCTGCGCATTGGCGAGTTGCGCCGCCTGCTGGATGTCCCATTGGCCGCGTTCACCGCGACTGCAGACGCCGAAACCCAAGTCGAAATTATCGAAAAGCTGTTTGACGGCGTGCAGCCATCGACGTTTTTGCGGGGCTTTGACCGGCCCAATATTCATCTGGCGTTTGAAGTAAAAGACGGCCCGCGCGCGCAGATTTTGACCTTTGCCGCTGCCCGCAAAGGTCAGTCCGGCATCGTCTATTGCGGCACCCGTGCCAAAACCGAAACGCTTGCAAAGGCGCTGAACGATGCGCGCCACACTGCTTGTTCGTATCACGGCGGTATGGACGCCGAAAACAGGCGCATCGTGGAACGCCGTTTTCAACAAGAAGACGGCTTGATCGTCTGCGCCACCGTCGCCTTTGGCATGGGCATTGATAAACCCGATATCCGCTGGGTCGCGCACGCCGATCTGCCCAAAACGATCGAAAGCTATTACCAAGAAATTGGCCGCGCGGGTCGCGATGGTGCCCCCGCCGAAACCCTGACGTTGTTTGGCCCTGACGATATCCGCTATCGTCGCCAGCAGATCGATGAAGGGTTGGCCCCCGCTGACCGCCGCGCTGCTGATCATGGCCGCCTAAATGCGCTGCTTGGCTTGGCCGAGGCGCTGGTGTGCCGCCGCCAGACCCTGCTGACCTATTTTGGCGAAGACCCAAGCCCTTGTGGTCATTGCGATCTTTGCGACAAACCGCCCGAGACGTTCGATGCAACGACCCCTGTGCGCATGGCGCTATCAGCCGCGCTGCGGACCGATGAATGGTTCGGCGCAGGGCATTTGATTGACATATTGCTGGGCGCCAAGACCGATAAGATCGATCAACGCGGCCATGACAGCCTGCCGACCTACGGCGTTGGCAAAGAGTTTAGTAAAAACCAATGGCAGGCGATTTTCCGACAGATGATGGGGCATGATCTGATGCGGCCTGATCGCGACAGATACGGCGCGCTGCGTATGACTGACCACGCGCGGCCCATTTTGCGCGGCGAAGCGTCGATCACATTGCGTCGCGATTCAATCCGCAACGCCAAAGGGTCAGGCCCCAAAGTCCGCCAACTGGTATCCGAAGAAGACGCGCCGCTGATGTCCGCGCTCAAAGCCAAGCGCCGGTTCCTCGCCGAACAGGCTGGCGGTCCGGCCTATATCATTTTCAACGACAAGACATTGATAGAGATGGCCGAGAAACGACCGTCCAACTTGGATGAAATGGCGGCGATTGGCGGGGTCGGTGCCAAGAAACTGGAAAGCTTTGGCAAAGCATTCCTTGAAGTGATCGCAGGCGCGGTCGAAGACGTGCATCCGATGCGCCGCAAGCTTGCAGGCCGCGACGAGGGGGCGGTTTACGACCGGTTGCTTGCAGCGCAAACCGACTTGCAACGTGGGCCAGACGGGGCGGATAAACCGATGTCATGCACAGCGTCGATGCTCGCTAAGGTCGCGCAGTTGCGCAATGCGGACCAAGCAGGGCTCAGCCGCCTGATGGGTGACAAATATGCCGACCGTTTTGGCGATGCGTTTCTGAATATCTTGCAAGAAGACTAACACGATTGCGCGAAACGGCGCGTGCCCCTAGCGTTGTCGCCAGAATTGACCAATAAGGCTGCCCGTCATGTTTGACCGTATTTTATCGCTTTTCTCAGGCAACGGTGGGTTTCACACCGAATTGCCTGCCGCCGATGCGCGCACAGCACTTGGGGCCTTGATGGTTCGGGCCGCCAAAGCGGACAAAGCATATCTGTTTGAAGAGGTCGAACAGATCGATAAAGTCCTGTCGAAACTTTACAATCTGAACCCCGTACAAGCCGCCAAAATGCGCGCGCAGTGCGAGCTATTAGAAGAAGAGATGCCCGACACCGAAAACCTGGCTGGTATCTTGCATGATGCCATCAGCGTAGAAGACCGCGAGGCGGCAGTGACAGCCCTTTGGTCAGTGGTCTTTGCCGACGGTGTCGAGCACGAGGAAGAAGACGAACTCCTGCACGCCGTCGAGGCCGCACTCGGCGTGTCGCCCGCTGATGCCAAACGGCTGCACGACACCGAAATGGCCAAACGCCCCGTCAGACGTGGCTAACGCGCGCACAAGATCCCAACTTGGGCTTGATGGGCAATGTTAGCTGTGCAGACTTAACTACCGTTAGCCGGAAACGGATTAGGGAAATTTGCACCATCTCGTTTGCTATCCGCCTTCCGCCTGTCTGCAACGTTTTGCAGCAAAGGCTGATGCGTAGCGATGTCCAAATCCGATCGCTGGTCGCTCGATTAAAACCCAAGACGCCAAGGCAACGACGAGAAGCGCTGGAAGCACAATCAAAAACAGCGTGAGTGGTTCTGGGATCGACGAGAAATAAGTCAAACAAACAAAGACAGTAAGCTGCTGAAGTGGCCAACCATAGATGTAAACTCCATAGCTGAGGTCGACCGGCAAGCCTTTTGATCGCCCACCCAGATAGGCGATGCACAGGACAGAGTAGCTAAGGGCGACGATGAGCCCATAGATCGCCACGAGATCCGAAGCAAAAGCCTGTCCGACGCCGATGGCGACCCAGAGCAGCACAGCTATCGCCCAACGAATTGGAAGCCACGCCGCAAGCCTGTGTGTTAATACACCCAGCAATAATTAGACGATAACAAATCGGCTTTCGGCCATAATAAATGGAACACCCCCTGTCGCTGTCTGCGCGTAAATATGGCCGGCTACAGCAATCGATCCAACCACAATTACATATGCTGAAAGAACCCAGCGGCTTTTAAAAAAGGCGCCGGATGCAACGAAAAGCGCAAGCAGAACATAGGCACCCACTTCGTGACGCAGCGACCAAACTGACCCATTAAGGGCATGCGGGAATGGGAGATCGACGAATACGTTTGGATTATTGAATTCCACAAATACCAGACTGATCAAGCGCGCGGTATAATTAAGCGTCTGTTGAGGCGTCGCATCTACCCACGCCCCGGCTAGGACCAACAGTGCCGGGACAGTCAGAGCGCAAACTATCAAAGCAGGAAAAATCCGCAAACCGCGGGCAACTACGAACCCAAAAAGATCGCTCTGACGACGAAACGCACTGTGCGTGACCAAAAGGCCTGAGATGAAGAAGAATAGATTCACCGCGTATTCGTGGAAACCAAGACGCGTAAAGTCCTGAAGCGGAACCCGAGATTCGGGGCCGCCACTAATGTGCCAGCAGTGACCCAGCACAACAGAAAGCGCCAATCCAAGACGAATTTGATCAAACCTGTTCTCGCGTTCAGTGAGGTAAGATTTCATATACATGTGCGATCGGGCGAACAGGGCAACCTGCACACCGCTTCCTCCAAAAGCCTAAACAATAAGAGTTACTTTGACAGAAAGCCGAGCGTTGTAACGCGCGTAGAAGGATAGATTTCATGCCCATTCGTATCGCCGCGCGACCGAAGAATAGGCTAGAAGGGGTGTTTTGCGAGTGACCGCTCCACCCATTTTCTGCTGCGCTGCTGCCACCACAATCGTCGTGTTGGGCGCCAAGCGGACATTGGACGAATTCCTGCTAACGAGTTAGCCGACATAGATTGCATCTATTCCGCTTGCCATGCCCCCCCGTCCCTTGGTCTAACACCCCCAAGTTAAAGGAACACATCTATGGTCGATATTGCCTCCCGCGTTTGGAATCACAAATGGAAGATCGACCCGATTGTGCGGTCGCTCATCGATACGGATTTCTACAAACTTCTGATGTGTCAGTCCGTGTTCCGCAACAAACCCGACACGCAGGTCACCTTCAGCCTGATCAATCGGTCCAAGCATATCCGGCTGGCCGATCTGGTCGACGAGGGCGAGCTGCGCGAGCAACTTGACCACATCCGAACCCTGTCATTATCGCGCGGCGAAAGCACATGGATGCGCGGCAACACGTTCTACGGCAAACGGCAAATGTTCACGCCCGAATTCATGGACTGGTTCGAAAAACTGCGCCTGCCACCCTACCACCTTGAAAAGGTCGACGGGCAATACGAGCTGACTTTCGAAGGGTCTTGGCCCGAAGTCATGCTCTGGGAAATTCCGGCACTTGCGGTCCTGATGGAACTGCGCGGGCGGGCCGTGCTGCAAACCATGGGGCGGTTCGAACTCGAAGTGCTCTATGCACGCGCCAAAACCAAAGTCTGGGAAAAGGTCGAAACCCTGCGCACCCTGCCGGAACTGGCCATCGCTGATTTCGGCACCCGTCGGCGTCACAGCCACCTGTGGCAAGACTGGTGCGTGCAGGCCATGTCCGAAGGGCTGGGCAACAAATTCATCGGCACCTCCAACTGCCTGATCGCCAAAAACCGCGAAGTCCCTGCGATCGGCACCAATGCACATGAATTACCGATGGTCTATGCGGCGCTGGCCGAAAACGACGCGGCGCTGCTGCAATCCCCCTACGACGTGCTGGCGGACTGGCAGGCGGAACACGACGGCAACCTGCGCATCATCCTGCCCGACACCTACGGGACGCAAGGGTTCCTTGACCGAGCCCCCGATTGGCTCAATAGCTGGACAGGGATCAGGGTCGACAGCGGCGATCCGGCGACGGGCGGCGAACAGGCGATCAACTGGTGGAAATCCCGTGGCGAAGACCCGACCCAAAAACTGGTCATCTTCTCGGACGGGCTCGACGTTGATAAAATCGTCGAACTGCAAACGCAATTCGCAGGGCGGTGCCGCGTGTCGTTCGGGTGGGGGACCATGCTGACCAACGATTTCAAAGGGCTCACCCAAGACGACGCCCTCGCACCATTCTCCCTCGTGTGCAAAGCAATCCAAGCCAACGGCAACCCCACCGTAAAACTTAGCGACAACCCAAACAAAGCCATGGGCCCAAGCAAAGAAATCGCCCGCTACAAACGAGTGTTTGGGGTAGGTGAGCAAGAGAAGGTTGAGGTTGTGGTTTAGTCAATATTGTCGGTTCTGTTTGTTAACAAAAGAACTTCTTTTCGGGTATTCCGCAAACCTACCAAATTCTCACGGAGATCAACTAAGTCTTCTGGTTCGCCCTGTTCATCATCTTCCAAATCTCCGTCATTCATCGAATCTTGTGGTTCAATAAAGTCGACGTCGCCACCAGCTTCAAAAAACTTTAGAATATTTTCTACAGATTTATTCAGCCAAGATTCCTTTTCTGGCGATATGTCAGGCAAAGCAAGTTTGATTTCATTTAGTAAATCCACTTGCTGACTGGCCAGTCGAGCAGTCCTATCGGCGTGAAGGTTTTGTTCGATTGCATCGGTGTGAAGCTTCTGTTGCTTCAGGCTCTCGATGGCAGTTGCAACTTTAAGTCCGTCCAATGCCATATTGCTTACGTTTCTAATAATTTTGGCTAGAAGCGCAGTTACTCCAACAGTCGCAACAAGCCACAAAACAATTGAGCCATTGCTCACACCTTTAATGGACACGTCTTCGGGTTTTTGGTCCACAGCATTGGCAACCCCACGAATAATCTCATACCATTCCTGAGAAGATTTCCTGAGATCGGAAGGGTTCTTTATCCCCGCTTCGCTTTTGAAGTTCACTCGAATTTCGATTTGGTCTCTGGACTGCAATGGATGATCCACAACCCAAGGAAAAGCCTTCAATGCGGTTTGCACAGAAGTTAGTTTCTGGATCGCTTCCGCTAAACGCTGGATATTATTTTGAATATCGGTAGCAGCAGTTGCGGGATCAAAAGAGGAATCTGTCTTAATTGCTTTTAGCGATTGTACGCCAATTGGACCCAGCAATTCAAAAATATCGAGATCACTCAGCCATTCTCGTTGAGAATAGGTAAGTTCTTCCAGAGGCGTTCGCGCGGTCCTTGCGACAACGGAATCAAATGATTCAGCCAGAGGGATTTGGTTTTGCTGACTGGCATTGTGTTGAAGCGCCGACCCAAACTCGGACATGGATTGGTGTATTGGCGTGAGGTATTTATCCTTAAATTCGGCGAGACCCCAAAGTTCGAAAATTTCCAAAATAAGCCCTACAATTAGTTACAAATAATTTCTTCGGTAATCATAGGCTCTTCACACGCATTAGGCGAATGAAAAACAATCGGCGAATTTCGAATAGGAAAGTTTCTTTACGCGCCAATTTTCGTGCCAACTCAAGCCCTAACCACATACTCCTTCATCGTCGTCTTAATCACTTCCCATTCGTCGTAGGATATCCGCCATCGCCCCGCCGTGGATTGCCAGATACCTGCGTATAACCCGTCGCGGTCCTCGACGTTCGATGTGGTGAAAACGGGGTCTCCTGAGATCACCTTCTCAGGCGCGGGGCGGCTTACTTCGCCTTCCCCTTTTGGTGTCATGCGGTAGATCAGCTCTATGGTGTTTCCTTCCTCACTCCTCCACCTTCCCCCGCAGCTTCTTCACTTCTCCGCGCTCTTTCTTCCCTGCCAGCCGCCGTTTCACCGACCCATAGGTCGGCTTCGTTGCGCGGCGGCGTTTGGGCACATGTGTGGCCGCCACGATCATCTCCGATAGCCGTTCGCGGGCCAACTCGCGGTTGCGGGCTTGTGACCGTGTGTCTTGCACAAAGATCACAATCGCGCCTTCCTTCGTCCACTTTTGCCCCGCGATCCGCCGCAGTCGGATTTTGACCGCCGCCGTCAGGTTCGGCGACCGTTCAGCCTCGAACCGCAGTTCCACCGCCGTGGACACTTTGTTCACGTTCTGCCCGCCGGGGCCGGACGCGCGGGTAAAGCTTTCTGTCAGCTCCCAATCCGCGATTTCGATGGTGTCGGTGATTTTCATGACGTCCTTAAACGACATA
>CAJXTP010000011.1 GCA_913061335.1 uncultured Loktanella sp. | reverse complement strand
GTGCACAGGCATCGCCCTATGGCTCATCGCGTTTGGTCGAAATTGGGCGATGTGGGGGGCAGGCATTGTCTTGCTTGCTGCACCGCATTTGATCGGCGCTCCGATGCCAGACGCGTTGTCCCAAGCTGCACCGCCCGAACTGGCTGCGTCGTTTGCGGCACGCACATTGGGCGTGTCACTGGCAGTCTGGTCGACACTCGGCCTACTGCTCGGGTCGGTCTGGCACAGCAAATTGGCGGAGGGCTGATCCATGCGGTCCATCATTCTTTTTGTGATTGGTTTGGTTTTTGGGACCGGATTTGGTTACATCATCGGCACGCCGACCCAAGGCCATGACCACGCGGGCCACAGCGATAAAGGCCATGACCATTCAACCCTGTCCGAATGGACCGGCCCCGCGCCAAGCCTAACCTTAATCGTCACCAATGACGCGGGCGACGCAAGGAACCTGTTCATTGATGTGGCTGGCTTCACCTTCACCCCTGAAACGGTGAACACCGCACCAGTCGCAGGCACCGGCCACGCGCATATTTATGTGAACGGGGTCAAAACCCTGCGCGCCTACGGTCCTTGGGTGCATCTATCAGATGCGCCCAGCGGATCAGTGGTGCGTGTCACTTTAAATGCAAATGATCACACGGGCTGGGCCATCGACGATCAACCAATCGCGGTCGAAATCTCCGTCCCATGACCTATAGTGCTGGAACCCGCGATTTCAGACAAAAACGCAGCCGCCCCGCAGGACGGGCGTCCGCGACCCAGCCTGCGGGGGCTGCATCATACAACGCAACGAACGCACGGACATCATCGGCATCCGCCTCCGTCAGCCCTGCAAACACATATGTCGCCGACCCCGCGCCTTGCACAGCCATCGCAACAGGCTCGTCACACACCGATAAACATGGGTGCATCACAACATCCCATCCATCCAGATCCCGCAACGCCGCAGCCAGCGCCGTTCCCGGCCCCGCACATGTCTCACAGATTGTCACTCGCTTGGTCATGGCCTAAGCCTTAGCCAACGCCGCCCATAATTGGAAACCAAAAAATGCCAGCTAAAATTCCCGCCACCGTTGTCACAGGCTTTCTTGGGGCCGGCAAAACCACGCTGATCCGGCACATGTTGCAAAACGCATCCGGCAAACGGATCGCGCTGATCATCAATGAATTCGGCGATCTTGGTGTTGATGGCGATATCCTCAAAGGCTGCGGCGAGGAAACCTGCACCGAGGACGACATCGTAGAGCTGTCCAACGGCTGCATCTGCTGCACCGTGGCCGACGACTTCATCCCGACAATGGAACTGCTGCTGGCACGCGATCCACAGCCCGATCACATCGTGATCGAAACCTCCGGCCTCGCATTGCCGCAACCCCTGATCCGCGCCTTCAACTGGCCCGGCATCTCAACAAAAGTCACCGTGGACGGCGTTGTCACAGTCGTTGACGGGCGCGCCGTGCATGACGGCCAATTCGCGCACAACGTCGCCGCAGTTGACGCACAACGGGCCGAGGACGAAAACCTCGACCACGAAACACCGCTGTCAGAACTGTTTGAAGACCAGATCGCCTGCGCGGACATGATCGTCGTGAACAAATCCGATCTGCTGGATTTGGCAGAAGTCGATTCACTCATGACCCGCCTGAAATCAGACGCGCGCGCTGGCGTTCAAGTTGTAAAAGCCACCATGGGCGCCCTGCCCGTTGACGTGCTGCTTGGCCAAGGCATCGGCGCCGAAAACGACCTTGATGCGCGCCACGAGGTCCACCATCACCACCACGATGATGATCACGACGACGATCACGGCGACCACCATGTGCACGAACACGCGCATGGCCACGACGAATTTGAATCGTTCATCGTCACACGCGGCGAAGTCACCGATGCACCGTCATTTAAGGCCCAAGTCGGCGACGTCATCCGTGCCCATAACATCCTGCGCCTCAAGGGATTTGTGGCCGTCACAGACAAACCAATGCGCATGACACTGCAAGCCGTGGGCCCGCGCATCGACAGCTATTTCGATCAACCATTTGAAGGCGCGCGCGAAACCAAACTGGTTGTGATCGGCGAAGCAGGGCTCGACCAAGCGGCAATCACGGCAGCCCTACAAGCATGATCATCGTCGGTCGCACAGATCCACACGACCCACAGGCAACCGCATTGCTGCAGCAAAGCCATGCATTAATGACAAGCCTGTTTCCACCGGAGGACAATTTCTATCTGTCCATCGACGATCTGTGCGCCGACAACATTCACTTTTTCACCGCACGGATCGGGGACACCATCCTTGGTACCGGCGCGCTGATGGTCAAAGATGGCTACGGCGAGATAAAATCAATGTATGTATCCGATGACGCGCGTGGGCGCGGCGTCGCCGACGCTATCTTGCGACAGCTCGAAGACCACGCAAAAACCGAATTCCTGCGGATGCTAAAACTGGAAACGGGCAACGTGCTCTACGCTGCCCATCGGCTTTATGCGCGCCACGAATTTGTCCCTTGCGGGCCATTCGGCGACTACATCGATGCGCCATCCTCCATTTTCATGGAAAAGGCGCTGTGACCTTATTTTTCGGACTTAGCAGCTTCAGCCGCCGCCTTCATCCGCGCCAGCAATTCTTCCTTGCTCGGACGTGTGCCAAATGGCTTTTTCTTCGATCCAACGGCATTATGCTCGATATGTTTCGGTGCGTTTTTACCCAATTTCGGAGCTCCAGCTGCTTTATAATCCATAACAGATTCCTTCAATTTGGGGCGTCCCTACCACGAGGTCAAACCTTATGCACCTGCTAGCTGCCACCCCCGGCGCAATCTCTGACGGGGATGAACCATTTGATCTTGGGCAAACGCCCGCAGATGTGATTTTCATCTCGGCAGCTGACACCGAATTGGCGGCATTGTCCGAAGCACGTAGCGAAATGACCGCCCCGCCGGCCCTGCGGCTGGCGAACATGATGCACCTGCAACACCCGATGTCAGTTGACCTGCATATCGACAACTGCGCGTCCAAATCCAAGCTCGTCGTGGCCCGCGTGCTTGGCGGCATGGGCTATTGGAAATACGGGCTGACGCAATACGCAGCCTCACTGCACGACGCAGGCATCCCGTTCGCGGCCCTGCCCGGTGACGACAAGCCAGACGCCGAACTGCGGGGGCTGTCCACTGTATCAGACGAAGACTACGATGCACTCTGGTCCTACCTAGTTGAAGGAGGTCCGCAAAATAGCACAAACTTCCTGTCCTATTGTGATTCCATTATCAAAAATACCGATAAACCAACGCCAGCGGCGCCACTCCTGCGCGCAGGCGTCTACTGGCCCGGTTCAGGCATCGCCGACCTCGACACCGCCCAAACGGCATGGACCAAGGACGCGCCCATCATCCCGATCATTTTCTACCGCGCCCTTGTCCAAGGCGGCGGCCTGAACCCGATTAACCGTTTGGTGCGCAGCCTGACGCGGCGCGGCCTCAACCCGCTGCCAATCTTCGTGGCCTCACTCAAAGACCCGCTAAGCACCGCAACATTGCAGCAGTTGTTCCAATCAGCACCGCCAAGCGTGATCCTCAACTGCACCGCCTTCGCAGTCGGCTCGCCACATGACGGCGACGACAGCCCGCAAAACCCTCTCACAATGGACGCAGCAAACAAATCACCCGTTTTCCAAGTCATCCTATCCAGCGCATCCGAAACCGCTTGGGCCGACAGCATCCAAGGGCTTTCTGCGCGCGACATCGCGATGAACGTGGCCCTACCCGAAGTCGACGGGCGCATCCTATCGCGGGCAGTCTCGTTCAAAGGCGAGGCATTCTTCGACGACGCCACCGAATGCGCGATTGCGACCTACCAAGGGCACGGCAACCGGATCGATTTTGTGGCTGACCTGACCGCGAAATGGGCAAGGCTACGCGGCACGCCAACCAAAGACCGCAAAGTCGCACTCATTCTCGCCAACTACCCCAACAAAAACGGACGGCTCGCCAACGGCGTTGGCCTCGACACCCCCGCCGCGACAGTTCACACGCTCAATTTACTGCGCGAAAACGGGTACACGACGACGGCACCGATCGACGCCCAAGCGCTCATGGATCAAATGATGGCCGGCCCAACCAACTGGCTGACCGACCGCGCTGACACAAAAGGCGGCGTCACGCTTCCCCTCGATATCTACAAAAAACACTTTAATGCGCTGCCATGGAACATAAAAAACGACATAACCACACGTTGGGGCCAACCCGAAGATGACCCCTTCCTCGCTTTTTCTGAAATACTCAAACCCGACACCGCAGGCTTCAAACTTTCAATCCATGAATTTGGGAACGCAGTCGTCGGGCTACAGCCTGCACGCGGCTACAACATCGACCCAACCGATACCTACCACTCGCCGGACCTCGTACCGCCACACAACTATCTGGCGTTCTACTTTTACCTGCGGCACCACTGGGGCGCGGACGCAATCGTGCATATGGGCAAACACGGGAACCTCGAATGGTTACCTGGCAAGGCACTCGCATTATCCGAAAATTGCTGGCCCGAAGCTGTGTTTGGGGCAACCCCGCACGTCTATCCCTTCATCGTGAATGATCCAGGCGAGGGAACACAAGCCAAACGGCGCACATCGGCCGTGATCATCGACCACTTGACGCCGCCGCTGACGCGCGCAGAAAGCTACGGGCCGATGCGGGACCTCGAAGCCCTTGTGGACGAATACTACGAAGCTGCAGGCGTTGATCCACGCAGAATAAAACTCCTGCGTGAAGAAATCCTTTCGCTGTCAGACGTTACTGGTTTTGGCAAAGATGCAGGATTTAACGGGGATGCAGACGGCGATCTTGCTAAACTCGACGCTTACTTGTGCGAACTCAAGGAATCCCAAATTCGCGATGGCCTGCATATCTTTGGACAATCCCCAACAGGTGATCTTGCGCGCGATTTGACGATTGCACTGGCGCGGGTACCACGGGGAGACGGAAAAGAACAAAACGCATCGCTTTTGCGGGCCATTGCAAGCGATCTAGACATCTCTTTTGACCCGCTTGATTGCGATCTAGGTCAAGCCACGACCGAAAAACCCGATCAACTAAACGGCCTGAGCAATGACACCTGGCGGACCCAAGGGGACACTGTCGAACGGTTGGAATTGCTTAGTCAAAACCTGCTGCGGGATGGGGGGTGGGGCGACGTGGGCTTTAGCACACGAGCGTCACAGCCCGTCCTTAATGAAATATTCGACCGGATCATCCCAACAGTTGCGCAATGCGGCCCTGCCGAAGGCGCGGGTCTCCTCACCGCCCTTGCAGGGCATTTCGTCGCCCCGGCGCCATCCGGCGCTCCGACCCGCGGACGACTTGATGTCCTGCCAACGGGGCGCAATTTCTATTCCGTTGATAGCCGCGCCGTACCCACGCCCACCGCATGGAAACTCGGCTGGAAATCCGCAAACTTGCTGATCGAAAAACACCTGCAAGACCACGGCGACTGGCCGCGCACGATGTTGATCACCGCTTGGGGCACCGCAAACATGCGCACGGGTGGCGACGATATCGCCCAAGCACTCGCACTTATGGGCGTGAAACCGACATGGGATAGCGCCAACCGCCGCGTCACAGGATTTGAAGTCCTGCCGCAAGGCGTGCTTGGACGCCCGCGCGTTGACGTCACTCTGCGCATCTCGGGTTTCTTCCGCGATGCATTCCCGCAACTGATTGCACTGGTCGACAGCGCCGCACGGGCGGTCCAAGCCCTTGATGAACCTGCCAACCTGAACCCTGCCGCAGCGCGCACCAAATCAGGCGAAGACACAGCCCGCGTCTTTGGATCCAAACCTGGTGCATACGGGGCTGGCTTGCAGGCCATGATCGACGAAAAGCTATGGGCGGACAAAGCCGACCTTGCCGACGCATACTTGTCTTGGGGGTCCTACGCCTATGACGCCAAGGCCGAAGGGCGCGCTGCACGCGATGCTTTTGAACAACGCCTCACCCAAACCGAGGCCATCGTGCAAAACCAAGACAACCGCGAACACGACATCTTAGACAGCGATGACTACTACCAATTCGAAGGCGGGGCCGCCGCCGCGATCAGCACCCTTCAGGGACGCGACCGACCGATCTATCACAACGACCACTCGCGACCAGAAAGACCTGTCATTCGCACGCTAGAGGATGAAATTGGACGGGTCGTGCGGTCACGTGTGGTCAACCCCAAATGGATCGACGGCGTCAAACGGCACGGCTACAAAGGCGCTTTCGAAATCGCCGCAACTGTGGACTACCTTTTTGCCTTTGCTGCGACAACAGGCGCCGTCAAAAACCACCACTTTGATCTGGTCGAAGAGGCATTCCTAGCAGACGACGACACCCGCGACTTCATCGCAGACGTCAACGCGCCAGCCCTTGCTGAAATCGCGGCACGGCTGCAAGAAGCAATCGATCGCGACCTGTGGCAACCCAAATCAAATTCGGCGCGCGCAAGGATCGCAGGACTACTGGCCTAAATTCCAACAACCGCAGCAGATACGCCCAAATATCCGATCAACAGGCAAATTGAAAAAAGCTTCATGGTCCACACCTTTGTTTAGTTAACCGCTAGCTAGACTGGCCAAAATAGAAATGCGCGGGGAAATTTGACTGTTGTCGCCCATAAGTCTGGGCAGACAGACCCCGCCCGCATAGGCTGCTAATTATGATTATTCACTTAGCAACACTTTTGGCATTTCAATTATTGGGCGAGGTCACATCACGTGGCTTAGGCCTGCCCTTGCCAGGACCAGTCATCGGCATGGCCCTGTTATTTATAAGCTGCGTGATATGGCCGAGATTGGCGAAAACGATCGCACCAACCACAACCGTATTATTGGCACATCTCTCGCTTCTTTTCGTTCCGGCTGGCGTCGGCGTAGTCGGCCATTTAGACAAATTCGGGTCGGACGGTGCAGCCCTTGGGGTCGCGATCATCGGATCAACGGTTGTGGCCATCACGGTCGGTGCGCTGACCTTTGTCGGGCTGCGCAAATTGACGGGCGCCAGCCATGACTGAGTTCGCCGAGATATGGACCTACCTGTCCACCGATCCGTTGCTGTGGCTCACCCTGACGCTTGCGGCATATGGCGCGGGTGATGCGCTATTTAAGGCATCTGGCCGCAAGCCAATCGTCAATCCGGTCTTGATCGCGGTCGCATTTTTGGCCGTTTTGCTGCAGATCACAGGGACCAGCTACGCGACATATTTCGCGGGTGCGCAGTTTGTGCATTTCATGCTTGGACCAGCAACCGTCGCCTTAGCGATCCCGCTTTACGCAAACCTGAACCATATCAAAAAAGCGGCATTGCCAATGATCGCTGCCTTGTTTGCCGGATCGCTCGCGGCCATGTTCAGCGCGGTTGGTATCGGCGCAGCACTTGGACTAGACACCGACATATTACTGGCGCTCATCCCAAAATCAGCCACCGCCCCCGTCGCACTTGGCGTGTCAGAAGCCATCGGTGGATCACCGTCCCTCACGGCCGTTTTCGTCATCACAACAGGGATCACAGGGGCGATCATCGCGACACCACTGCTCAACCTGCTTGGGATCAGCGACTGGCGAGCACGCGGTTTCGCGGTCGGCGTCGCCAGTCACGGCATCGGGACGGCACGTGCGTTTCAAGTCAACGAAACAGCAGGGGCATTTTCCGGCGTTGGCATGGGGCTCAACGCGCTTCTGACGGCCTTAATCGCACCGATCATCGCGGGGTGGTTGCTTGGGTAACGCGCAATTATCGGCAAAATGGCACGCAAAACACGACTATGCATTGCACGACAGACCCGTTGCCTCCAGATTAGACGAAACGCAAAGGAAACCGCACCATGACCGATGAAACCACAAACGCAGGTGACGAACGTCACGCAATGAAGATGGCCAAAAAGAAAGCCGCGCGCGATAAAATCATGGCGACCAAGACCGACAAAAAGGGCTTGATCATCGTACATACCGGCAAAGGAAAAGGCAAATCCTCCGCCGCATTTGGCATGATCTTTCGGTGCATCGCACATGACATGAAATGCGCCGTGGTCCAGTTCATCAAAGGCGGCATGTCCACCGGAGAACGCGATCTGATCTTGTCCAAATTTGCCGACGAATGCGCGTTCCACACCATGGGCGAAGGCTTCACATGGGAAACCCAAGACAAATCCCGCGACACCGAAATGGCCCAAGCCGCATGGGCAAAGGCCAAGGAATTGATCCTCGACGAGACCAACACAATGGTCCTGCTCGACGAAATCAACATCGCGATCCGTTATGATTACGTGGACATCAACGAAGTCGTCGAATTCCTCGCCACGCAAAAACCCGACATGACCCACGTCGTCCTGACAGGCCGAAACGCACACGTCGACCTGATCGAGATTGCAGACCTCGTAACCGAAATGGAACTGGTAAAACACCCGTTCCGCTCCGGCGTAAAAGCACAAATCGGCGTGGAATTTTAGCACCTGCATAAGATTTTCTACCAATAGGGTACCGCAACTTGATTTATGAACCAAAACCGCTGCAACTGGACAAATCGCTCTATATCGCCAGTGGTGTAGAACGGCATGTCTACTTGCACCCCGCGGACTCACAAAAATTACTAAAGGTCATGCGCCCGCAAGAAGATCAAGGTAAGCGCTTCACGTTTCGCGACATCACGACCCAGTTGTTTCCTGCGGTCCGCTCGCGCCTGATCCGCAAAGAATATGACGAATACATCCGTATCCAACTCCAAAATCCTCAGCTCGAACAGCGTTTGCCGATCACGCACATGTACGGCCTTGCACATACAAACCTTGGCCTCGCTTGCGTCGCCGAACGTGTTGCAGGCAAGAATAGCCCAGTGGGCGAAACTCTGCGACAAAAATCCGATGCGGGGACTATCGATAATAATGATCTCATCGCGCTCAATCTCCTGGTCAGCCAATTTTACCAACTTGGCATCCGTGCCGGTGATCTTAAGCCACACAATTTGGTTTTTGGCACCCGTGATGCCGGGTTTGAATGCGTTTTGGTTGATGGGTTCGGAGACATCCACGCCATTCCAGTGCGGTCTTTGGGAAAATGCGCAAATAGCCTTGGCTTGAACGATTCTTTCAAACTTGTCGGCGAACGCACTGGCTTAATCTGGAACAAATCCGAACGATCATTTACGTTTCCAGCATAAGCAACGCACAATTAGACGAGGAAATAGTATGCCCAAACACCGCGTCCTGACCGAATTCGGCATGGGTACCAGCTTGCGCCGCCAAGACTACACCCAAGCCGCCCACCGCGCACTGCAAGACGCGCTTTGGCACAATTCGATCAACATGGCCGAGCTGTTTGGGTTCCCCAAAGAGGCGATGATCATCGACGTGCAAATCGCGGTGCAAAACCCTGATGCGGTCGACACCTCCAAGCTGCTTGAAATCTTCCCATACGGGCAACCAAACGTGACAGTCACGCACGGCGGCCTCGACATTGCGCGCCCCGATGGTAACCCCACCGTCATCGCCAACGCCGCCATCAACGTCAGCTTTGACATGGAGCGCACATGACCGAAAACCGCATGATTATCGAAATGGGCATGGGCAACGACCTGCACGGCATGGACTATCAAAAGGCCGCACGCCGCGCCATCGAAGACGCGTTCCGGCATTCCACGCTGCCAATTTTCACAACCCTCGACATCCCAACTGACGCGATGCGCGTGCAAGTCACCGTCGGCGTGCAAGAGCCAGACAAGCTCGACACCGATGCCCTGATCGCCATGCTGCCACGCGGACGGGCGACAGTCACAGCCGTCAAAGGCGGGCAAAACGTGGCCAATCCTGCCACCGGCGACACCGCCGTGATCGCGACCGCGGCGATTGAAGCATTCTTGCCCAACCAATCCGCCAATTGGAAACTTGCATGAAGCTCGACCAATCCCACCGTGACGCCTTGCAAGACGTGCTTGAATGGCGCCGTGACGTGCGGAACTTCAAAACCGATCCAATTGCAGACGACAGACTGGCAAACCTGCGCAGCGCAATGGACCTCGCGCCCTCTGTGGGCAACGCCCGCCCTTGGCGAGTTGTGCAGGTACAAAGCCCCGACAAACGCGCTGCCGTCATCGCTGACTTTGAAGATGCCAACGCCAAAGCCGCCGCAAACTACAGCGGATCAAAGCGCAACGCCTATATGAAACTCAAACTCGCAGGGCTGCACGACGCGCCCATACATCTGGCCGTCTTCACCGACCACACCCCCGCCGAAGGGCACGGGCTGGGGCGGCAAACCATGCCTGAAATGCTGGATTACTCGACCGTCGCCGCGATCCATACGCTTTGGCTGGCCGCACGTGCCGACAACATCGGCATGGGCTGGGTATCCATCGTGAACCCCGCCAAAATCTGCGCGATCCTGGATGCACCGGCCACATGGTCGCTGACGGCTTATCTTTGCCTTGGCATTGCAGAAACTCAAGACGACACGCCACTGTTGCACCGCAAAGATTGGCAAGAAAATACGCCTACACGCTGGGACATGATCTAGATTACCCTCCAGCCGCCTTACGCACAGCCGATAATGTCGCCCCCGTCGACAACGCCTCATCGTCAACCTTGCAAGCAATGACCGCAAATGTCCCCGACGCACGGGCACGCGCAAATGCATCCGCAAAATCCGCCGACTTTGTGACATGCTCACCGTACCCGCCATATGCACGCGCCAAAGCCGCAAAATCAGGGTTCACCAAAGCCGTCCCAGACACCCGCCCCGGATAGGTCTTTTCCTGATGCATCCGGATCGTGCCATAGCGGCCATTGTCCATCACCACGACAATCGGTGTCGCACCATGCTGGGCAGCGGTCGACAACTCATTGCACGTCATCTGAAAACACCCGTCACCGGCCAAACAAACCACAACTTTTTCAGGATGCTGCAAGGACGCCGAAATCGCCGCAGGAAACCCATACCCCATTGACCCAGATGTCGGGGCCAACTGAGTGCCATATCCCTTGTAGACAAAATACCGATGCAACCACGCGGCATAATTCCCCGCGCCATTCGTCAGTATCGCATCTTCAGGCAAATTATCCGATAACCAGCCAATAACATCCTCTTGCTTTAGATCACCGGGGCTGACGGTAGGCACCAACCAAGCCTCGTAATCCGCGCGCGCATCAGCGACCCAAGCAGACCAATCCGCCCCACAAGACGGCAATGTGGCAAGCGCCGCGATCATCGCAGGCGCATCAGCCACGACACCCATTTGTGCGGGATAAACCGTGCCGATCTCACCCGCATCCGCATGCACATGGATCATCGGCACCGCGTCATTTGGGTCTGGGTTGGTATAGCCTTGGGTCTCAATATCGCCAAACCGAGACCCAATAACGACCAACAAATCAGCGGCCTTTATACGCGCGCCAAGTCGCGGGTTGATACCCACATTCAGGTCACCCGCATAACAACGGTGACGGTTATCAAGGTAATCCTGACGGCGAAAACCTAACGCTACGGGCAGACCGTGCGCCTCAGCAAAACGGGCCAAATCAGCAGCAGCTTTGTCCGACCAATGCGGGCCACCAATGATCACCAACGGGCGCTCCGCCGCAGCAATGCGCGCCATCATATCAGCCGCGACACCCGACAAATCAGAAACCTTCATATCCGGCGATGTAGGGCGATCAGCTGCATCAGATACAGCGCTCAGCATATTCTCCGGCAACGCCAAAACCACCGGACCGGGACGGCCAGACGTCGCCACCTGAAACGCGCGGCTGACATATTCGGCTATGCGGTCGGTATGATCAATCTGCGCCACCCATTTGGCAACGCCGCCAAACATCGCGCGGTAATCGACCTCTTGGAACGTCTCACGGTCGGTCAGGCGGTTGTCGATTTGGCCGACAAACAACACCATCGGCGTGCTATCTTGTTGGGCGATATGCACCCCCGCACTTGCGTTCGTGGCCCCCGGTCCGCGGGTCACAAAACACACGCCCGGCTGCCCTGTCATCTTGCCGTAAGCCTCAGCCATCATCGCGGCACCGCCTTCTTGGCGACAAACAACATTCGCGATCCCGCTATCAAGCAGCCCGTCCAGCGCCGCCAGAAAACTTTCCCCCGGCACCGAGAACACCCGTTCAACACCAAGTTTCACCAATTGATCGCTTAGGATTTTTCCGCCGTGCCGCTGCATATCTGCCTGCCCTTGAGTCTGCCAAATTTGAACACAACATGTGTCAGACCATGCCAACTGGCAACCGCATTCGGCCATCCCTGCCCAAGTCCGCGCAACTAGGCATAATTTGAAATCTCGATCAGGTTACCGTCAGGATCACGCACATAAAGCGACAACAGCGGGCCCGTGGCTCCGGTGCGCGTGATCGGTCCCGCAATGATCTCGACTTCATGAACTGCGAGGTGGGCCTGCCAGTCATGCAAAGGCGCTTGGCTGACAAAACACAAATCGGCGCTGCCCGCGCTGGGATGACGGGCCTTGGGTTCAAACGGGGTCGCAGCGGCATGCAAGTTGATCTTTTGAACACCAAACTTTAACGCAGTGCGGGTACTGCCATCCGCCGGATAAAATACCTCGGCGGTCATGCCCAATACATTGGCGTAAAAACCAACGGAGCGATCAATATTCGCCACGGTCAACACCAGATGATCCAACCCATCAACAATCGGCATTTGCACGGTCCTTATTTTGCTGCATGATATCTCATTATGACAGGACAACCCCTTCGCGCGCAAACACAAGTCGACATGATGGATGTTGCTCGGGCGCAAGCGCTTCAGGCGGCTTTGGGGCAAACACCATCAATTGCAACCGGCGATGTCCTACCGCCCTTTGCGCATCACATCTACTTTTGGGATCCGCAAACGCCAGACGTGTTGGGCCAAGACGGGCATCCAGCAACCGGACAGTTCATCCCCAATATGGGGGGTGCACGGCGCATGTGGGCGGCAGGAAAACTTGTGTTCCACCGGCCCCTTTTGGCAGGTATCCGCGCCGAGAAAACCTCCACAATTGAAGGCGTGACCCGCAAAGATGGACGCAGCGGACCGCTGGCATTTGTGCGCATGCGCCATGATTTCCGGCAACGACAAACCCTTGCGCTGACCGAATGGCAAGAACTGGTCTACCGCGTACCGCCCCCCGCAACCACCGTACCGCCACCAATCGCCAGCACCGATGAAGCCCTCTCAGAACAGGTTACATTCGACAGCACGCTGCTGTTTCGCTATTCCGCGCTCACGTTCAACGGGCACCGTATTCACTACGATGAAACCTACGCCCGCGATGTCGAAGGCTACGACGGTCTCGTCGTGCATGGCCCGCTTTTAGCGCATCTTTTGATGGGACTGGCGCAACGCCAACTGGGCGGGCTGCAAACATTTTCATACCGCGCAACATCACCGCTTATGCATCACGAGACTGCAACGCTATGCTGGAAAGACGGGCGCGCATGGGTGCGCGGGCCAGACGGGCGGCAATGCATGGCCGCCGAGGCAACATAGGCTACAGGCTTCGATCCGGCTTAAAATCATCCGGTATCGTGTCGCGATCATCCAAGATCAAATCGGCCATGACTTCGCCCGCCTTCGGGGCCATGCCAAAGCCAATTTTAAACCCGCCATTGGCCACAAACGCATCCTTGATAAACGGATGAACACCCAGCATCGGGGCGCGTGACCTGCTGCGCGGGCGCAATCCTGCCCAGCGCTCAATGATCGGCGCATCAGCCAAAATCGGCACGGCACGGCGGACACGCGCAATGATATCTTCCAGCTGCGCGTCCGTACCAAAGGGGTCGTCAAACTCACGTTCAGTTGTGCCACCAACAGCAACCGTGCCATCGTTGTGCGGGATAATATGGAGCGTATCTGCATATAGCTGCGGCATCCCACGCGCATCAAAATCCAACAACGCACCCTGCCCTTTGATGCCACTCCCAATCAAGCGATGGTGCTTCGCAGTCATATCGTCCAATCCGGCCCAACCGGTTGCCCAAACCACCTTGCCCTGCGGCGCACCTTCAAGATCGATCCGACCGCCTAAAGCCGTCACTGCAGCCGCCAAAGCCAGCGTCGCTTGGCGCGGATGGATCAAGGCCGACAACGTATCAAACACAACCTGCCCGCTTGGGCTTGGCGGCGACCAATCAACGGTGGGTGCAGGGATCACATCCCAAGATGCCTGCCCCTCCCAAAGCGAACTTGCACTGCGCGCACGCGCTTGGGCCAAATCAACAGCCGCGACATCCGCAAGCGGCTGAAGCCTGCCATTGCGGGCATACCCCGTCGGCATCCCAGATCGGGCGCCAACCTGCTCCCAGAACGCAGCCTGCATCAGCAAACTATCCAACTGAAACGCCTTCTTGGCATTCCATTGTTCCGGCACATGCGGGGCAAGCGCGCCAATGATCCCGCCACTGGCACCCGTACCCACGCCCGCCGGATCAATCACCTGAACCTTTGCTCCGCGCAGTAAACACGCATAGGCCACCGACAGGCCAAAAACGCCCGCACCCATCACTGTCACATCAACCGTTGCCATATCCGGCCTTTCCGCCCTATTGATTGGGCCTGCATAAGGCATCGCGCAATGATCAACCAGACGGCTTCCCTTACTTGGCAAGACACTGACGCAGGCCGCGTGCCTGTGTCCGACCAATTCGACGACCCGTATTATTCGCTCAAAGACGGGGTGGCCGAAACGCAATATGTATTCCTTGCAGGGAACAATCTGCCAGATCGGTTTGGCAGCGACATTCATATCGGCGAACTGGGCTTCGGGACAGGCCTGAACCTTTTGGTAACGTGGGACGCATGGATCAAAGCAGAGACCAAAGGGCAGCTGCGGTTTACATCCTTCGAGGCCTATCCGATGGCGATAACCGATATGAAGGCAGCACTAATAGCATTCCCACAACTGGGACATCTAGCCGAAATCCTATTGGATAAATGGAGCCCAGATGCAGGGGAAGTCACATTAGCTGATGGGGTCATCCTTGAGGTCATCATCGGAGACGCACGCCAAACCCTGCCCGCATGGGATGGGGCGGCAGATGCATGGTTTCTCGACGGATTTTCACCAGATAAGAACCCTGAACTTTGGGAACCTGCCCTACTGGAACACGTCGCAAAGCATACGGCCCGCGATGGGACCGCAGCCACCTATTCAGCAGCAGGGCATATACGCAAATCACTGGACGTCGCAGGCTTTGACGTGACGCGCATAAAAGGCTTTGGGCGCAAATGGCATATGACAGTGGCAAGGTTACGCAATGCAAAATAACATCCGGCTCGGCATCTGGCTTATGTGTGCCACATCATTTGTGTTCGCGGTCCAAGACGGGATCTCGCGGCACCTAGCAGCAGAATACAACGTGCTGATGATCGTGATGATCCGGTATTGGTTCTTTGCGGCCTTTGTGATCGCAATCGCGATCCGAACCCAAGGCTCGATCCGCGTTGCAGCCGCCACCAGCCAACCGATCCTGCAAATCACACGCGGGCTGTTACTGGCGGCAGAAATTTGCGTGATGGTCTTTGCATTCGTAAAACTGGGGCTAATCGAAAGCCACGCGATCTTTGCAAGCTATCCGCTGCTGGTGGCGGCATTATCGGGGCCGATCTTGGGCGAAACCGTCGGCTGGCGACGCTGGACAGCCATCGCAATCGGCTTTGTCGGCGTGCTCGTGATTTTGCAACCGGGCGTCGGGGTGTTTTCACCCTATGCTGTGATCCCGATGACCTCAGCGATTTTATTTGCGATCTACGGCCTGCTTACGCGCTATGCAGCACGGCGCGACAAGGCAGCAACGTCGTTCTTCTGGACCGGTATTGCCGGGGCGGTTGGCATGACATGCGTCGGCGTCTGGTTCTGGGAGCCAATGATCGGAAGCGACTGGGTCTGGATGAGCGCGCTCTGCGTCACAGGGGTGACAGGGCATTTCTTGTTGATAAAAACCTACGAAGTCGCCGAGGCATCCGCCGTGCAACCATTTGCCTATCTGCAACTGGTGTTCGCCACATCGATCGGGATCAGCGTCTTTGGCGAAAAGCTGGAAACCAACGTGGCGATTGGGGCCTGCATCGTCGTGGCCGCTGGGCTGTTCACGCTGCTGCGTGCGCGCCGCGTCAACCGCCCGGACGGCTGACGGGGCGGATACCTGAAGGGGCCGCGGGCGACCGCGAGGCTCGCGCCTCGGGGTCGGGCGCGGCAACGGGCGTTGTCTCTAGCGTCGCAGGTCGCGGACGGGGCCGGATGTTCGGTTTCATCCCAATCAACAGATCGGTGAACCGGATAGGGCCAACCTTGCCAGTCAAACGCGCCTCGTAGATCGGAATGGATTCCGTCACCCGCATCACGTAATTGCGGGTCTCGCGGAACGGAATGTGCTCGATCCAATCAACCACATCCACTTCGCCGACACGCGGATCACCGCGCGCGTCCATCCATATCTTCGGACGGCTCGGCCCCGCGTTATATCCAGCCGCCATCATGACCGGAGAATAGCCAAAGTCCTCCTCCAAAACCGACAGATATTTCGACCCCAACCGCGCATTATATTCCCAATCGCTTGTCAGACGGGCACGCGAATACGGCTCACCGATGAAACCCGCGACTTCCTGCGCGGTAGCAGGCATCAGCTGCATCAACCCAAGTGCCCCAACAGGGCTGCCGACGCCGGCATTAAATTCGCTCTCGCGCCGCGCAATCGATAATGACAACGCAGGCGGCACAGGCTGATCCATGTCGGCCAGGTCGTGCAGCGGGAAATAGATCGACGGGACCAGCACACCGCGCGCCACTGCCGTTTTGCCCAGCAAAACGGCATAAAATGCCTCGTCTTTGCTGCGCAACCACGCACCAAGACGGGCCAGATCATCGCGCGACAACTGCTTGCCCAATTGCGCAAAGAACCGGACAGCATGCCCGCGCTCACCTGCCTGCAACAACGTCAGCGCTGCAAGCGTAAGGTCATCCGACATAAACGGCGCGCCCTGCCAATCGGTTGGGTCAGCCGCCCCCGTCAACGCTGCATCCAACGAAAGCCCCAACATTTGCGCCGCCAGCAACCCGTAAAATCCGGTCTGATGCTGGGCAGCAATCTGATAAGCGGAAACAGCAGCGGTTTGATCATCCAAATCGGCGTGACTGCGGCCAATCCAATATTGCATCCGGCCCACAGAAATCGGACTTGTGACCGCTGCATTTGCGGCCTGAAAATGGGTCAGGGCAAGCGCAGGATCATCCAGATACGTCAGCGCGACATAGCCCGCGACCCATTCGAGATCAGCAAACGACGATCCGTCCGTTAAGAAATGCTGCGATGCAAGATCATAGGCGCTTTGCGCGCGGCCCTCGCGCATTTCCCAACGGGCCAACGACCTGCGCCACCCCGACCAGCGAAACGGCTCTCCCAATGCGGCGGCACTGGTTGAACGGGCCTTAAGAATGACGATGGCAGCAGTCCGGTCGCCGCGATCCGCCAACCAGTTATAGCGGTCATAACCCAGCCCAGCGCTGTTTTTCAACGCGGGCGGTACGGCATCGACACGCGCGACAATATCGCTCGCTTTGCTAATATAAGCGAGCCGCGCCAGCGCCAAAGCGGCCTGATCATCATCCAACAACGCAACCATTCGCGCCGCAGACGCCGTGCGCCAACGCCAAAGCAATGCATCGGTGCGGGCGGCGTGATGGGGGGCAAGCACCTCTGCAAAGGCATCAATCATGGCGGCATGGCCAGTGTCGGTCAGATTGGATGTCAGCCAAACGTCAATCAACATGGCATGGGCGGCTGTCGTGTCATTGGTGGCAATCAACGCCTCGGCCAACCGGACAGCGCCTTCGCCTGTTTCGGGCATCCGGCCCGCGAACCACGCGATCGTCGTGGCGGGCAAAATCTCGGCGGGTAGGACCTCTTCACCCTTAGCAAGCACGCGGTCCATGCCCGGCCAATCGGCGCGGCGGGGTGTGAACCCTTGGTAATCTGCAAACGTTGTGCCACCTTCGCGCAATCGCATCCAAGTGATGACATCCCGGGTCAGGGTATCATCCGGATCGATCATGCCGTAAGCCGCATCCCATCCATCTTGGGAAATAGCGCGCACCGCGGCAATCGCATCGGCGCTTTGGGCGACAACGCTATTGGCGGGCCACGCCAACGCAAGACAAACAGCAAGAACACGCATCAGATCATCCTCAAACAACAAGGTAACCCACATCCTAAAGCGCAAAGACCATTGGGCAATGTCAAATCTTGTTCATCGGCGGAAAGGCGTCTAATGTCCGCGCGATTTCATTGGTCTGATTCAGGCCACCACCAAAAGGATGCGCGTCATGTTCAAAGGGTCTATGCCTGCACTTGTCACGCCGTTTAACAACGGCAAAGTGGACATTGATGCGCTGAAAAAACTGGTCGACTGGCATGTCGATCAAGGCAGCCACGGTCTGGTGCCAGTTGGCACAACAGGCGAAAGCCCAACACTGACCCACGCAGAACACGACTTGGTTGTGCAAACTGTTGTACAAGCTGCCGCTGGGCGTATCCCTGTGATTGCTGGCGCAGGATCGAACAACACCGTGGAAACTGTGCGCTTGGTCGAGGCCGCAAAAAAGGCAGGCGCTGATGCGGCACTGGTCGTAACGCCATATTACAACAAACCAACCCAAGCCGGCCTGATCGCGCATTTCACGGCTGCGGCAAATTGTGGTCTGCCGATCATCATCTACAACATTCCGGGTCGGTCTGTCGTGGACATGTCGCCCGAGACAATGGGCAAGTTGGCCGAATTGCCGATGATCGTGGGCGTGAAAGACGCGACTGGCGATCTGTCACGCGTGCCAAAGCAGCGGATGCACTGTGGGAACGACTTTGTGCAACTGTCCGGCGAAGATGCGACGGCGCTTGGGTTCAACGCGCACGGCGGGGTCGGGTGTATCTCGGTCACAGCCAACATCGCGGCTAAGCTTTGCGCAGAATTCCAAGAAACCACGCTTGCGGGTGACTATGCCACGGCGCTTGTGTTGCTTGACCGACTGATGCCATTGCACGAGGCGGTGTTCACAGAACCAGGTCTTGTTGGGGCAAAATACGGCATGTCATTGCTAGGGCTTTGCGGCGAAGAAGTCCGGTCGCCACTGACACCACTGTCCGATGAAACGAAGGCCGCGATCAAATCTGGCATGCAATTCGCTGGCCTGTTGAACTGAGCCAACGGGCGATGGGTTAAAACCCATCACCCTTTGCACCAATCATCAGCATACACGACGTCTGCGCAGCCCCCAAAACGGGCTGCGCGACCCAGCTCGGCGTCCAACCGCGAACGGCGTCCAGCGCCCATCTGCACGCCAACCTCTGGCCAAAACCCTGTGACGTTCAAAATGCCGGCAGGCCTATCCGCCTTCATATCAATCCGCCCGATCAAACGGTCGCCCTCCATCACCGGAAACACGTAATACCCATACTGACGCTTTGGGGCGGGCACGAAAATCTCGATCCGGTAATGAAACCCAAACAACCGCTCCGCCCGTTTTCTGTCACGCAACGCAGGATCAAACGGCGATAAAATACGCACACGGGCTGGCGGCACAGGCGGTACTTGATCCATCAAATCAGGACGCGCGAGGCTTTGGCGCAAACTGCCATCCGCGCCTTGCACATCGACCCAAATCGCCGTGCCATCCGCAATCGCAGCCATACCCCATGCTTTCGCCTCCGCAGGCGTGACGATATCCCAAAACGCAGCCAGCTCGCCCGAAGTGGCAAACCCAAGCCTGTCCAGCGCGGCCCCACAGGCCCAATGAACCGTATCAGCCTCAGACGCATAGGCATTCAACTGCGCAGCTGGAATAACCCGCTCCGTCAGATCATAGACCTTTTTGAACCCGTCACGGCGGGCGACTGATAATTGGCCAGACCGCCACAAATATTCCAGCGCAGTCTTGGACGGATGCCAATCCCACCAGCCACCTTTGCCGCGCACCTCGTCCAGACCAACATCACCGGACGTACAACACCCGTGATCCGACACCTGACGCAGCACCTCATCGATCTTGGTCATCAAATCGCCACGGCGGGTGTCGCGCCAACGGGACGCAAGCAGCTTGGCATCGCGGGCAAACTTCAGTTTCCAATGCGGATATAAATTCATGTCGATTGCGGCGGCATCATGGGTCCAATGCTCAAACACATCGCGGTCACGGGCCAGCGCATTTTGCAACCCGCTCGGGCGATATTGCTGACGGCGGGACCACAAAATTAGGTCATGGGCGCGGGCAAATGTGTTCACACTGTCCAACTGAACAAATCCTAGATCCGAAATAACCTCCGCCAAATCCGCGCCCTTGCCAGCACCACTTGGAGGCGCAGACAATCCGTGGCGATGCAGAAACACAGCGCGCGCGGCGGCATTGGACAGAACGGGGACAGACATCAGCGGCTCCTTTATCAGCACGAGGGCGATGCGGGCCACTTGTGCGCACCCATCCCTTGGCCTATTTGCAGACCATGGCTAACAAATCCGAGAATACAAACTACAAAGTGCTCGCTGAAAATCGCAGGGCCCGGTACGACTTTGCGATCGAAGAAGACCTTGAAGTCGGAATCATCCTGCTCGGGTCCGAAGTCAAATCTCTACGGCTGGGCCAATCCAACATCGCCGAAAGCTATGCATCTGTTGATGACGGCGAACTTTGGCTGACAAATTCGTACATCGCGCCCTACGACCGCGCAATGTTTGGCCACGAAGAACGACGCAAACGCAAACTTTTGTGCAAGCAAAAACAGTTGGTGCGCATGTGGAATGCAACCAAACGGGATGGCATGACGCTTGTGCCGTTGGTGATGTATTTCAACGACAAAGGGCTGGTTAAGCTCAAAATCGCGACCGCCAAAGGTAAGAAAAACCACGATAAACGCGCGTCTGACGCGGCACGCGATTGGGGTCGCCAAAAGCAGCGCTTGTTGCGGCACGGGGACTGACCCCGCTCCCGCACGGGGAAAAATCCGGCAAATCCCCCCTATTACGGCATTATATGCACCTGTTAAGGTTTGACACCACAGCGGCTTGGGCCAAGCCCGTGGCATGAAATCTGGCCTGAAAATATAGGGATTGGGACTATGGAAACAATTATCGCACAACTCGTCGGTGGCGCAATCGGTGGCAACGGGGCAGGCAAACTGCTGTCGTCTGCATCAATGGGCAACCTTGGCAATACAATCGCAGGCGCCGTCGGCGGCCTTGCTGGCGGTACTGCGCTGGGCGGTCTTATGGGCGGCGCGGGCGCTATGGCCGCCGGTGCAACGGACGCGGTTGCACCCGGCATGGATATCGGCGGCATCATTGGTCAGTTCGCTGGCGGCGGCGTTGGCGGTCTTGTTGTGACTGCCGTTGTTGGCATGATTAAAAACAAGTTCATGGGCTAATCTAGCACCACGACATTGATGATTGCGGGCGTCCTATGCGGGGCGCCCGTTTTCATGCGGGGTCCTTGTCAGCCACGCCCGCGCGCGGTACTGACAAGGCGTTCAAACCTTTTGAGGCGCGCCATGACAAACACTGCAACGGATGACCCAAAAACACTGGTCAGCACGGCTTGGCTGGCGGCGCATTTGAAAGACCCCGATCTGCGGGTGATCGACGCGTCTTGGTACCTACCAGCAATGGAACGGGACGCAGCGGCGGAATACGCAGCCGACCATATCCCCGGCGCAAGGTACTTTGACATCGACGATATTTCCGATCACCGGTCCGAATTGCCGCACATGGCCCCGCCTGTTGAAAAATTCATGTCACGCATGCGGGCGATGGGCGTGGGCGACGGACATCAGGTCGTCGTCTACGACGGGTCCGGCCTGTTTTCAGCCGCCCGCGTCTGGTGGTTGTTCCGGCTGATGGGCAAAACCGACGTGGCCGTGCTTGATGGGGGCCTGCCCAAATGGAAGGCCGAAGGGCATCCGACGTCCGACATGGCCCCTGTGATCCGTGATCGGCATATGACCGTGACACGCCAAAACCAAATGATAAAAGACGTGACCCAAGTGGCGCGCGCCGCCAAACTTGGGGATTACACCATCATCGATGTGCGCCCCGCTGAACGGTTTCGCGGCGAAGGCACCGAGCCGCGCGCAGGGCTACGCTCTGGTCACATCCCAAATTCGCAAAACGTATTCTATCAAAACCTGCTGAACGCAGATGGTACGATGAAAGATGCGACTGGCATCAAAAGCGCCCTGAAATCGGCAGGCGTTGATCTGACAAAACCCGTCATCACCACCTGCGGGTCTGGCGTGACGGCGGCAATTTTGTCGCTCGCACTTGAACGGATCGGCAAAACCGATCACGCAGTTTACGACGGCTCATGGTCCGAATGGGGCATGTACGCCGACCTTCCAATCGCTACCGGAGACGCATAATGTTGCTTAATTCCCTGCACAAACAACCCACTGATAAAATCCTCGCGCTGATGGCCGCCTACCGCGCCGATGATCGCGACACCAAGGTCGATCTGGGCGTTGGCGTCTACAAAGACGCATCCGGCAACACCCCCGTTATGCGCGCCGTAAAAGAAGCCGAAAAGCGCCTGCAGGCAGAGCAAACATCAAAAGCCTACGTCGGCCTTGCGGGTGATCCTGCGTTTTCAGACGCAATGATTGACCTCGTTCTTGGCACCACCGTTGCGCGCGACAGGATCGGTGCCGTGGCCACCCCTGGGGGCACGGGCGCGATCCGCCAAGCCCTCGAGCTGATCCAAATGGCCGCACCAGAGGCCACAGTTTGGCTGTCCAACCCGACATGGCCAAACCACCCGTCGATCATCAATTATCTGGGCATGAAATCCAGCGACTACCGATATTTCGACAGTGAAACACGCGGCGTCGACTTTGACGGCATGCTCGCCGATCTCGACGGCGTTGCCGCGGGCGATGTGGTCCTGCTGCACGGCTGCTGCCACAATCCAACTGGGGCAAACCTGACGCTGGACCAATGGGATCAAGTCATCGCGATCCTGCAAGCCAAAGGGGCCACGCCCTTCATCGACATCGCCTACCAAGGGTTCGGCGACGGCTTGGCGCAAGACGCGGCAGCCACGCGTAAAGTCGCAGGCGCTTTTGAAAACGTCCTGATCGCGGCGTCGTGTTCCAAAAACTTTGGCATCTACCGCGAACGCACAGGCATCTTGATGGCCATCGCAAAAGACACCGACCAAGCCGCCCTCGCCCAAGAAAACCTGAACTACCTCAACCGGCAAAACTTCTCGTTCCCGCCCGATCACGGCGCACGGGTTGTGACCACAATCCTGAACGACCCTGAATTGCGCGCAGATTGGGAAGCCGAGCTTGAAGAAACGCGCAACGGCATGCTTGGCCTGCGCCAACAGCTTGCCGACGAGCTAAAGCGCTTGACCAATTCGGACCGATTCAGCTTTCTCGCCGATCACCGTGGCATGTTCAGCCGCCTCGGCACCACGCCCGAGATGGTCGAAAAACTGCGCGCCGATCACGGTATCTATATGGTCGGCGATAGCCGGATGAACATCGCAGGACTTAACGCTGAAACCGTGCCGATTTTGGCGCGCGCAATCGTGGACGCAGGCATCTAACATGACCGACCCAAAAGCCCCGCAGGACTGTTCCAACATGGCAGAACTGCGGATTGAAATTGACAGACTTGATGCAGCACTGGTGGACCTTCTGGTGCAACGCGCGGGCTATATTGACCGCGCCGTCGACATTAAGAAAACCGCCGACCTGCCCGCGCGGATCACGTCTCGTGTGGACGAAGTGATCACAAACGTGCGGCGCATGGCTGCCACCAAAGACCTCGACCCTGATCTCGCCGAGGCACTTTGGACGCATCTCGTCGAATGGTCGATCAAACGCGAAGCAAAACACATCCCCGAATAGGGCAAATTGCTGCACCTGCAAAATGACACTTGTGAACGCACGCGCAACAATCTAACAATCCGATCAGATCACGCGCAACATCACAACTCACTCGAGGTGCCATATGTCCTTCCGCCTGCAACCAACACCGCCTGCCCGCCCAAACCGCTGCCAGCTTTTCGGCCCCGGCTCAAACACCAAACTATTTGCGAAAATGGCGGCAAGCGCAGCAGACGTGATCAACCTCGACCTCGAAGACAGCGTGTCACCGTCCGACAAAGACAGCGCGCGCGCCAATGTGATCGACGCGATTAATACCGTCGATTGGAACAGCAAAACCCTGTCAGTGCGGATCAACTCTCTCGACACACCGTACTGGTACCGCGACGTGGTTGATGTGCTGGAACAGGTAGGCGACCGGCTCGATCAGATCATGATCCCCAAGGTTGGCAATGCAGCCGATATCTACGCAGTCGACGCGCTGGTCACCGCGATTGAAGCCGCTAAAGGGCGCACAAAACGCATTAACTTCGAGGTCATCATCGAATCCGCTGCAGGGCTCGTGAACGTCAATGAAATCGCAGCATCCAGCCCGCGCATGGTCGCGATGTCACTGGGCGCGGCTGATTTTGCGGCCTCGATGGGCATGCAAACAACGGGCATCGGCGGGACACAAGACAACTACTACATGCTGCACGGCGACACGCGGCACTACTCCGACCCGTGGCACCTTGCACAAACGGCGATCGTCGCGGCCTGCCGGACCCACGGCATCTTGCCCGTCGACGGCCCCTTCGGCGACTTTTCCGATGACGAAGGCTACCGCGCACAATCGCGTCGCTCTGCCACCCTTGGCATGGTCGGCAAATGGGCAATCCACCCCAAACAAATCGGCATCGCCAACGAGGTCTTTACCCCCTCAACCGAGGCCGTCGCCGAGGCCCGCGAGATCCTCGCAGCCATGGCGCAAGCCACCGCCAACGGCGAAGGGGCCACCGTCTACAAAGGCCGGCTCGTCGATATCGCATCGATCAAACAAGCCGAAGTCATCGTACGCCAATCAGAATTGATCACCGGCTAATCGTCTTCCGCGTCTGGTCTACAATCCCAGACGCGGAAGACGAACCCAAGCCCCCCATGCAACCATCGGTCGCAGAAGACCAGTTAACAAATACTTAACCAACATTGACATCGCTCCGCTCGCCATCCTAACTACATCAATCCAACGATGTTTTTTTTTGATGAGGGAATTTTTATGCCAAATATTGGGTACTGGAACGCAGGTTCCGATGCGAGTGATGCGTATCTTGCGGATGAAATTACAACAAACGGGCACACAGCAGTTAGCCTACCAGGGATTACTATCAGTTCGCTTAGCGGGCTGGATGCGCTATATTTGGTAAATTACGACAACGACGGCTGGAACCTAAGCGCGGCGCAGATTGCTGCACTTGATGTGGCAGTGTCTAACGGTATGAGCCTTGTCGTCTTTGACCGAAACGTCACTGGCGCGGGCGATATACTACCGGGTTCCGACGGGATCGTGTTTGTCCGCGATTTGGACAGCGTCGATCAGTATGACGTCGATGTGGCTAACGGGGCACCCGATAGCTTTATTAACGCGGTTGAGACGATCACCGACGACATGTTTGACGGTGGCAACTCATCTAATCACGGATACGTCACAGCATCATCATTGCCAAACGGCGCCGAAGTGCTTTTGACAACTGGGGTTGAAGGAAATGCGGTCGCGGTTTCTTATGACCACGGGCAAGGCAACGTCTTCTATTCCACGATCCCGCTTGACCATTATTCCAACGGCCCAACCGACGCGATCACGCAAGCCGAAGTCGCCGTACTCGCAGGCAGCGCAATCAACTATGCCCTTGGCTTAGAGCCAGCGTTTGACCACGCAATGACAGTTGATCTTTTTGCAGCCAGGGGTGGCGAAGTAGCCTTCATGTCCGAACTTGCGCTCGCAGCTTACCACCTTGACCTTGCGAACGGTCACGAACTGGATGTCGACGGGAGCAATATTTGGAAAATTCATTCTGAACAGGCCTACGAAGCCTTGCCCGTAGGGTTTGAATTGTTTGATGCTGGTGACCTTCCG
>CAJXTP010000010.1 GCA_913061335.1 uncultured Loktanella sp. | reverse complement strand
TGGGCCAGAGACATCGCCTATCAGTTTCACGCACTGCTGATCATGGGCGTGTCAGCGGTCATGTTTGTCTGGGTTTTACGCCGGACCGACGCGCCCGCTGTGCAGACTGACACAAACGGATATTTTGACGGGGTCGTGCGCGCAGGCGTTATTGCCACAGGGTTCTGGGGCGTCATCGGCATGCTTGTCGGTGTGATTATCGCGTTCCAGCTCGCGTTTCCGGTGCTCAATGTTGAATGGGCACAGCCCTATGCAAACTTTGGGCGGTTGCGGCCGCTGCACACCTCTGCGGTGGTTTTCGCGTTTTGCGGTAACGCATTGATCATGTCGTCGTTCTACATCGTGCAACGGACATGTGGGTCGCGTCTTTGGGGCGGCAATCTGGGCTGGTTCGTCTTTTGGGGCTACCAGTTGTTTATCGTCTTGGCGGCAACCGGATATTTGCTTGGTGCAACACAAGCCAAAGAATATGCTGAACCAGAATGGTACGTCGACATTTGGCTGACCATCGTCTGGGTCGCATTCCTGATCACATATCTAGGCACCATTTTCACCCGCAAAGAGCGACACATCTACGTCGCCAACTGGTTCTTGCTTAGCTTCATCGTCACAATTGCGATGCTGCATATCGTCAACAACCTGTCTGTCCCAGTATCAATCTGGGGGTCAAAATCGGTACAAGTTTTCTCGGGCGTACAAGACGCGATGACCCAGTGGTGGTACGGCCATAACGCCGTTGGGTTCTTCCTGACCTCGGGCTTCCTTGGGATGATGTACTACTTCGTGCCAAAACAGGCAGGGCGTCCAGTCTATAGCTACAAACTGTCGATCATCCACTTTTGGGCGCTGACGTTTCTGTATATTTGGGCGGGTCCGCACCACCTGCATTACACAGCACTGCCCGACTGGGCGGCCACACTTGGCATGGTCTTTTCGATCATCCTTTGGATGCCAAGCTGGGGCGGCATGATCAACGGCCTGATGACCCTGCAAGGGGCATGGGACAAACTGCGCACCGATCCGATCATTCGGATGATGGTCGTCAGCCTCGCATTTTACGGCATGTCGACATTTGAAGGCCCGGTGATGTCGATCCGCGCCGTCAATTCGCTCAGCCACTATACCGACTGGACAATTGGGCACGTGCATTCCGGCGCATTAGGGTGGAACGGCATGATCACCTTTGGCGTGCTTTACTTTCTGACTCCACGGCTCTGGGGCCGTTCTGCGATGCATTCGCTTAGCGCGATCAACGGGCACTTCTGGTTGGCGACTATCGGGATCGTTCTTTACGCCTCGTCGATGTGGGTCACCGGCATCATGGAAGGTTTGATGTGGCGCGAAGTTGACGCACAAGGCTTCCTCGTTAACTCATTCGCCGACACCGTTTCCGCCAAGTTCCCAATGTATGTGGTGCGCGGTTTGGGTGGACTTCTTTACCTTGGCGGCGCGCTGATCATGGTCTGGAATATCTGGATGACCATCCGTGCGGGACATCACGTCACCGTTCCCGTCAACGCCAACGCGACACCAGCAGAGTAAGGACCGTACTATGGGTTTTCTTGACAAACACCAAATCCTCGAACGCAGTCCGACGCTCTTGCTGGTTGCTACCTTTGTGGTGATATCAGTGGGGGGGATTGTGGAAATTGCACCGCTTTTCTATCTCGAAAATACGATCGAAGATGTGGAAGGCATGCGGCCCTACTCGCCGCTAGAACTGACAGGTCGCGACATCTACATTCGGGAAGGGTGCTATCCCTGCCACAGCCAGATGATCCGGCCAATGCGCGACGAAGTGGAACGGTACGGGCACTATTCACTCGCCGCGGAATCGATGTACGACCATCCGTTTCAGTGGGGGTCCAAACGCACAGGGCCAGACGTTGCGCGCGTCGGCGGCAGGTACTCAGACGCATGGCACGTCGATCACCTCAACGATCCGCAATCCGTTGTGCCAGAATCGATCATGCCCAAATACGCATTCCTCGGGCGCACCCAGATTGACGGCGAATATGTGCAGGACCTGCTGGAAACGCACCGCATCGTCGGCGTGCCTTACACAGACGAGATGATCGCAAACGCGCAGGCCGATTTTATTGTGCAAGCCGATCCAGACGGTGATTGGGACGCGATGGTCGCACGCTACCCAAAGGCCGTGGTGAGCAACTTCGACAGCGCGCCCGGCATCTCCGAGATGGACGCCCTTGTTGCCTATCTGCAAATGCTTGGCACGCTCGTCGATTTTTCAACATTCACCCCTGACGAAAGCCGCTAAAGGAGCCTTCCCATGGACACATATTCCTTTCTTCGCCAACTCGCCGACAGCTGGGTTCTTCTTTTGATGACGGCATTCTTTGTTGGGGCAATCATTTGGGCCTTTAGACCCGGAAGCCGCGCCTTGCATGACGACATTGCCAACATCCCATTTCGCAACGAAACGCTTACGCCGACTTGCAAAAACGACTGCGCGGGCTGCACCTGCGGTTCCTTACAAGACAATAAACGGAGCGGATCATGACCAAACATGAAACCGACGAAGAGACAGGCATTGATACTACCGGACACGAATGGGACGGCATAAAAGAGCTGAACAACCCGTTGCCGCGCTGGTGGCTTTGGTGCCTCTACCTCACCATCATTTGGGGCGTTGGGTACATGATTGCCTATCCGGCGTGGCCGATGATTTCAGGGGCCACAAAGGGTGTGCTGGGGTATTCGACACGCGGTGAAGTCGCCGCCGAGATCGACCGTTTTGAGGCACAAAATGCGGACTTGCGCGCGTCTTTGACCGAAATTGATCTGGGTGTACTCAAAGACAACCCCGATCTACAGCGCTTTGCATATGCCAACGGCGCGGCGGTTTTTCGCACCAACTGTTCGCAGTGTCACGGGTCCGGTGCGGCTGGTGCGCTGGGCTATCCCAACCTGCTGGATGACGATTGGCTGTGGGGCGGGGCGATCCAAGACATCGCCTTGTCAATCGACCACGGCATCCGCAACGAAACTGACGCAGACGCGCATTGGTCGCAGATGCCAGCCTACGGCGAGGTCTTGTCGTCAGACGAAATCGACAATGCGGTACAGTACGTTATGCAACTGGCTGGGTCTGACTTTGATGTCGAAATGGCAAACGCAGGCGCTGTGATCTTTGACGAGCAATGTTCGGCTTGCCACGGTGCAGACGGCAAAGGCGACCGCGACGTGGGTGCGCCGAATTTGACCGACGCGATCTGGCTTTATGGCAGTGACATAGCGGCGGTTACCGAAACCGTGACCAATGCGCGGTTCGGCGTGATGCCAGCTTGGGGGCAGCGCCTGACGCGCTCTGATATCAACGCGGTCGCGGCCTATGTGCATGGGTTGGGCGGCGGCGAATAAGACCAAATCTGTGGCCCCAGTCGCGTGCATTCCACGCGACTGGGGTCTTTTTGTATTTCTTGATCTGTGTCAAAGGCCTGCCACCAATTTGGCGATAGTTCTGCGAATGTGAACAGCACTGGACCCTGCCGCAAATGTCAGAAAACCAACCACTTTATGCCCCGCAAGTACCGATCTTTCCGCGCCGCGTAACCGGATATTTCCGCACGCTCAAATGGTGGATCATGGCCGTTACGCTTGGTATTTATTACATTACGCCTTGGGTCCGCTGGGACCGTGGGCCGGCGCTGCCAGATCAGGCGGTATTGGTCGATTTGGCGGGGCGCAGGTTCTATTTCCTTTGGATCGAAATCTGGCCACACGAGTTCTATTTCGTCGCAGGGCTATTGATCATGGCAGGCCTCGGCCTGTTTTTATTCACATCCGCCCTTGGGCGCGTCTGGTGCGGATATGCCTGTCCGCAAACCGTCTGGACCGATCTTTTTATCCTCGTTGAACGCTGGATCGAAGGCGACCGCAACAAGCGGGTACGCCTATGGAACGCCGATTGGACCCTGCATAAATGGCGACTGCGGCTGACCAAATGGATCGTCTGGCTGCTGATCTCAATCGCTACAGGCGGCGCTTGGGTGTTCTATTTCACCGACGCGCCGACATTATTGCGCGATCTGATCAGCTTTGATGCGCATGCCGCAGCCTACGGGACAATCGCGGCGCTCACGGCGACAACCTTCATCTTTGGCGGCTTTATGCGCGAACAAGTCTGCATCTACATGTGCCCGTGGCCGCGCATCCAAGGCGCGATGATGGACGATGACACGCTGACAGTTGGATACCGCGAATGGCGCGGCGAACCCCGCGCGAAAAAGCGGCTCGAAGACACCGGCGACTGCATCGATTGCATGGCCTGCGTCAACGTCTGCCCAATGGGAATCGACATTCGCGACGGGCAGCAGATGGAATGCATCACCTGCGCGCTGTGCATCGATGCCTGTGACGATATCATGGACAAGATCGGCAAGCCGCGCGGGTTGATTGATTATCTGGCCTTGTCAGACGAACCGCAAGAGCGCGCAGGCCAAGCGCCAAAGCCGGTTCTGAAACACATCTTGCGACCACGAACTATTCTTTACACGGCCCTATGGTCGCTGATCGGGTTTGGGCTGGTGTTTGCACTGTTCATCCGCGCTGAGATCGACCTCACAGTTGCAGCCGTGCGCAACCCGACATTTATCACGCTCTCAGACGGGTCCATCCGGAACACCTACATTCTGCGATTGCGCAATAAACACGGCGAGCCGCGTGAATTCCGATTGTCACTTAGCTCGGACGAAATCTTGCGCATCGACGTTGAAGGCGCACAAACCCACATCGTGACCGTGGCGCCAGATAGCTCAACACAACAACGGGTCTACGTCACCGCACGCCCACAAGACGCCGCCGCACAACAAGACCATACCGACCTGCGGTTCTGGGTCGAAGACGTGATCAGCGGCGAACGCGCATTTCGTGACAGCAGTTTCGACGGAAAGGATACAAAATGACATCCATAACAAACCGCCCCCTCACGGGGCGTAAAGTGGCGGCAATCATGTGCGCATGCTTTGCAATCATCATCAGCGTTAACCTAACGCTGGCCTATCAAGCCGTGCGCACATTCCCTGGTCTAGAAGTCAAAAACTCTTATGTTGCCAGTCAATCATTTGATGTGGACCGCGCAGCACAACTTGCGCTCGACTGGGATGTATCTGCCGAAGTCCGCGCAGGCATCTTGCGGCTTGAGATTTCAAAAGACGGCCAGCCAGTATCACCCGAAATCCGCTCCGTTGTGTTCGGCATGGCGACATCAGTCGCAGCCGATAAATTCCCCGAACTGCGGTTTGACGGAACTGCCTTTGTGGCACCCATTGATGTGCAAGCGGGCAACTGGAACCTGCGGGTCGTGGCCGAGGCCGCAGACGGCACAGTCTTTCGCCAACGCATCATTGTTCGGGTCGTGCAATGACCATAACGGTGACCACCTCTGCCTGTCCGGGCTGTGCGGGGGCCGGCATGGCACAAGACATCGCGCAGCGGGCGGTCCCTGCAAAAGGCATCATTTTGTCATTGCCACATATCCACTGCGCGGGCTGTATCAGAGGCGTCGAAAAGACGCTGCTCGCACTGCCAGAGGTCGCGGGCGCGCGGGTCAACATGACAACCAAACGCGTCGCTGTTGACGCCCAAGGATTAGAGCCAGAAGACATCGTCGCGACACTTGCCGCTGCCGGATATGAGGCCCATCCGCTTGATCAAACCCTGTTGAATGCGAGCGGAAAAGACGAGATCGGGCGCGCATTGCTGTTAAAACTATCCGTGGCCGGTTTTGCGATGATGAACGTCATGCTGTTTTCCGTCGCGGTCTGGTCGGGCGCATCGCAAGCAACACAAGTGATGTTCCATTGGTTATCTGCTGCCATCGCCGTGCCCGCATTGGCGTTTTCCGCCCAAGTCTTCGTGTCATCCGCAATCGTCGCGTTGAAGGCAGGCAGGCTCAACATGGATGTGCCAATTTCGCTGGCGATCATTCTGGCGGCGGCGCTGTCGGTGTACGAGACATCGCAGGGCAACGAGCACGTCTATTTTGATGCAGCACTCTCTCTGACGTTCTTTTTGCTGATCGGTCGCTACCTTGATCACAAAACGCGGTTTGCAGCACGCTCAGCATCGCAAGAACTGAGCGCGCTCGAGGTCCCAAGAGCCACGCGCATCACCGACGGTTTTCACAAGGCAGTTGACGTCTGCGACCTGCGGGTGGGCGACACAGTTTTGGTCGCGGCAGGAATGCGGGCGCCCATCGATGGGACCATCCTCAACGGCACCTCAGACGTCGACAGGTCGCTGATCACTGGCGAAAGCCGCCCAACAATGATGGCGCAAAACGATGCAATTGCCGCAGGCGAACTGAACCTAACCGGCCCGCTGACGGTTTTGGTCACTGCCGTCGGGGCGGACACAACGCTGCAACGCATGGCGGCAATGGTGGCGACCGCTGAAAGCGGGCGAAACCGCTATACCGCATTGGCTGATCGGGCAGCGCAGATTTACGCGCCAGCGGTGCATCTGCTGGCAGCCGCAACGTTCATCGGGTGGTATCTGGTGTCGGCCGACGCAGCACTGGCACTGCGGATTGCGATTTCAGTCCTGATTATCACCTGCCCCTGCGCGCTTGGACTTGCGGCCCCTGCGGTCATCACGGCAGCAACTGGTCGGCTGTTTCGGCGCGGATTACTGGTCAAAGACAGCACCGCGCTTGAACGGTTGGCAGAAATCGACACAGTGATTTTTGACAAAACCGGCACCCTCACAATCGGGCAGGCGCACTTCGATACGCGCGATCTCGATCCCAAATCCTTGGCGATGCTTGCAGGGCTTTGCCAGTCGTCGCAACATCCTGTGTCGCGGGCAATCGCTTCGGCACTCCCCGCCGATATCCGCCCCGTTGTTTTTGACGACATTTGCGAAATCGCAGGATGTGGCGTTGAGGCTACGCACAAAGGCCAAACAATCCGGCTAGGGCGTGGCGATTGGGTCGGCGCAAAAACAAGCCCCGCATTACGCATCGGTGACCAGCCCGCGGTGCCTTTGCAATTTTCCGAAACGCTAAAAGACGGAGCGGCGGAAACGATCAAACAACTTCAGGCCGCCGGATTTGAACCGCAAATATTTTCTGGCGACACCCCAAACGCCGTCCTAAAACTTGCCGCACAACTTGGCGATATTCCCGCCCAAGGCAACATGAGCCCCGACGACAAATACCACGCCATCGCGGCACTTGCAGATCAAGGAAAGCGGGTGCTGATGGTTGGCGACGGATTGAACGACACGGCCGCGCTCACGCGGGCATACGCGTCGATTTCACCCGCCTCCGCACTTGACGCATCGCGCGCCGCCTCCGACATCGTTGTACTTGGGCAAAGCCTGTCCGAGATACCAGAAGCACTGCGCATTTCACGCAGTGCACGGCGTCGGATTGTTGAAAACTTCACCATCGCCGCAGGCTATAACTTGATCGCAGTACCTGTCGCGATTTTGGGATTTGCATCACCACTTGCCGCCGCAATTGCGATGTCAGCATCCTCGATCACAGTCCTCGCAAACGCGCTGCGGGTGCGGTGAACATATGGATATTTTATTCGTCTTGATCCCGGTATCCTTGGCCCTGTCAATTGCGGCGCTTCTTGCGTTTTTATGGACCCTGCGCAGCGCCCAATATGATGACCTCGACGGGGCTGCTTGGCGCATACTTTGTGACGACGACACTGACCCTTCAGACGATGATGAGCAAATTTCTTGCAAATTGCCACGCGATTGCGAATAAGAAGCAGTCGGCAATTTGACCGCGTCAGGGGAGAGCTCAAAAATGCAAAATACAGTCGTGAATAGCTGGAACGAATGGGATCCGCTGAAGCATGTGATCGTGGGCCGCGCAGATGATTGCCACATCCCGCCCGAGGAACCCGCGCTTGACGCCAAAGTGCCCGAAGACAGCGACATGCGCGGCATGTGGGGCAAACGTCCGCAGGAAACGATTGATCGCGCCAATGAGCTGCTCGATAACTTTGCAGGTATGCTGCAAAAGCGCGGCGTCCGTGTGGACCGGCCTACATCAATTGACCATTCCTTGCCCGCGACGACCCCAGACTTCCATACCCAAAGCCAGTTCGGCTGCATGCCGCCGCGCGATGTGTTGCTGACTGTTGGCTCCGAAATGCTCGAGGCCACGATGTCGTACCGCTGCCGTTGGTTCGAATATCTGAACTACCGCCCGCTGATGCAGCAATACTTTAACGAAGACCCGAATTTCCGGCACGAAAGCGCACCAAAACCGCGCCTGACCAACGCTGATTATCACCCCGATTACCTGTCTGAAAAGATTGGCGACACCAAGCGGCTTGAATGGGCGGCGAACAAATTCTTTGTCACCACCGAAGAAGAGCCGCTTTTTGACGCCGCAGATGTCTTGCGTTTTGGCCGCGATCTTGTGGTGCAGCATGGGTTCACAACGAACCTTAAGGGCATCGAATGGCTGAAACGCCACTTCCCTGACCACCGCGTGCACACCGTCAATTTCCCCGGTGATCCGTACCCGATCCACATTGATGCGACGTTCACGCCGCTGCGGCCCGGTCTGATCCTGAACAACCCGCACCGCCGTTTGCCAGAAGAACAGCGCAAGATGTACAATGACAACGGTTGGGAAATCGTTGATGCGGCCCAGCCCGCCCATAACGCGCCGCCGCCGCTTTGTTATTCGTCAACATGGTTGTCGATGAACGTGCTTGTGCTTGACCCCAAAACCGTCTGCGTCGAGGCATCAGAAGTCTACCAGATGGAACAAATGGACAAGCTCGGCATGGAAGTCATCCCCGTGGAATTACGCGATGCATATGCGTTTGGCGGCGGCCTGCATTGCTGCACGGCTGACGTCTACCGCGAAGGCGTCTGCGAGGATTACTTCCCGAACCTCTCGTAACCAAAACAGGAGCAGACCCATGGATTTGAACGCTGATTTCGCCGCTCGCGCCGTTGTGCATGCCGCCGATATTCCATGGGTCGCCTCTCCGATGAAGGGCGTTGATCGGCGTATGCTGGACCGGATCGGCGCCGAGGTCGCGCGCGCGACGACCATCGTGCGCTATGCGGCTGGCTCCGCGTTTTCGCCGCATGTGCATACCGGCGGCGAAGAATACCTGGTTTTGTCAGGCACCTTCCAAGACGAACACGGCGATTTCCCAGCGGGATCTTACGTGCGCAACCCGCCGCAGTCGTCGCACACGCCGCGCTCGGACGCAGGCGCAGTGATCATGGTCAAGCTGTGGCAGTTTGATCCGCATGACCGAACCGCCGTGACACTCCGACCCGCAGACATGACACCAAAACCCACCCGCGAGGGCGTGACTATCACACCGTTGCACACCGACGACCGCGAAGCCGTGCGGATCGAAGATTGGGCCGCGGGCACTGACGTGACAGTGGCAAACCACGGCGGCGCAGAGGTGTTCGTGATCGACGGCGGCTTTTGCGAGGGCGGCGAGGATTTCAAAACCGATAGCTGGCTGCGGTTACCTGTCGGTCATGACCTGACGGCAAAAGCAGGGCCAAACGGCGCGCGTGTCTGGATCAAAACCGGTCACCTGCGGATCGCACCTACGCCACCCGCCACCTGATGATGGACACGGATGTCGTGATTGTCGGCGGTGGCCTATCTGGGTTAGCACTGGCGGATGAATTACACCGCAAAGGCGTGGATTTTCAGCTTCTCGAGGCACGCAGCCGCTTTGGCGGACGCATCCATGCAGCGTACATCGATGGGGCCGCCTTTGACCTTGGACCTGCGTGGTTCTGGCAAGGCCAACCGCGCATGGCTGCCGCGACCAAGCGGTTTGGCTTCACGGTTTTCGAGCAATACAGCACGGGCGACATCGTGACCGAGGATCAGCACGGCAACGTCCAACGCGGCGCAGGTTTTGCGTCCATGGCCGGGTCGTTGCGGATTGCGGGCGGCATGACGGCATTGGTTGACGCCTATGTTAAAACTGTCCCAGCAGACAGATTACATCTGGGGCAGGCGGCCACGGAAATTTCTCAAACCGACACCAGTGTGACCGTCAGAACTGATAAACTTAGCATTTCAGCCAACAAAATCATCCTCGCGCTGCCGCCACGCATTGCGCAAACAATCATCTTTGATCCCCCCCTCGCGGCCGCTCAAAGCGACGCGATGGGCAACGTGGCAACATGGATGGCAGGGCAGGCAAAATTTCTGGCGATCTATGACAAAGCACATTGGCGGGATGCAGGGCTTTCGGGCGACGGTCAAAGCAGACGCGGCCCGATGGTTGAATTCCACGATGCATCGCCGCAATCAGGTGGGCCATACGCAGTTTTCGGGTTTGTCGGCTTTGACGCAAACACACGGGCCAACCACCGGGAAGAAATGACCCAAATGGGAACCGATCAGTTAACGCGCCTGTTTGGGACCAAACCCCGACAGCTTATTTTGCAAGACTGGGCGCAAGACCCAATGACCGCTACGCCTGCCGATCACACCAGCGCAGACCACCCCGCATACGGGCGACCATCTGCGCTCACGAACATCTGGAACGGGCGGATCATTCTTGGATCATCGGAAATGGGCCAATCGTTTGGCGGGTATCTAGAGGGCGCGTTGGAAGCAGCACAAGATGTAGGAAACCTGCTGCGGCAAGGCTGAAAACTGTGACAAGCAGGCCATAGCTGCGAAATCCTGCAAACGAGGACTATCGCGAATCGGAGCGGGCGCAGTATCTAGAACGGGCTCGGGGGGGCACTGTTGGGAATTATTTATGCGTCCTCTTTTTGCTCTTTTAATCGCTCTGTTACCTGCCGCAACACCCGCATTTTCCGAAGGGCGCGAGGCGATCGGCAATGGGCGTCTGTTTAACAATGACTTTTTCGGCGACGGGCGCGACAGATGGCGCACAGGATCTTACGTCTATAGCCACGTGCGCGCGCGCGATAGCTACACAGGCTACGAAGACTTTGGCGATCTCGTTGAGTATCGCCTGCGCGCAGAAATCATTGCACCCGCAACTGGCCCGGCACCTGGTGATCGTCCTTATGTCGGCGCAATGTCGGTTGGGGCATTTACGCATTTTGAGCACAGCGGGTTTCAGGTTTCACTTGGGTCGGAATTGACGGCTATTGGTCCACAAACCGGATTATCCGCGTTCCAAGAAAATTTTCACGCTACCTTGGGCATGACAGGGCCGCTTTATCCCGATGATCAAATCGAAAATGCGTTTTTTCTAAGCGGGATCGCGGCTGCAACGCGGTCATATCGCGTCGGGCAAAACACCAGCATTCGTCCCTTTATAGAGGGGCAAATCGGCGCAGAGGATCTCGTCCGCGCAGGGGCTGACATGATTATTGGTCAGGTGGCGCAAGATGATCTGCTGCTGCGTGATGTGGTAACTGGGCAACTGTACCGCGCAACCGAAAGCGACGCCGTTGGACTGTCTTACCTGCTTGGTGTCGACGTGGCGTCTGTTTTTGACAGCAATTATTTGCCAGCCGATATGGGATATACTGTGTCCGATACGCGCACACGCGCAAGGGCTGGTGTGTTTTGGCAGTTGGGCGAGGAAGTGTCGTTCTTTTACGGGGCCACCTATCTGTCCAAAGAATTCGAAGGCCAGACCGAAGGTCAGATCGTCGGGTCACTGAAGCTAAATTTCAACTTCTAATTAAATAGTTACGACCCTTTGTTAAAGTGGGTTGATCGAAACCGTTTCGCCTTGCTAGTGTCTAAGCATAATTCCGCGCACTTAATGACGTGGATAACTTGAGGCAGATAACAGGCATGAAAACGGGCTTAATTGGCACGTTTGTCATCTCCTGGTCACAGACAGATATTGATGGGCAGCACGCGCCGCCTGTCACCGATCTTAATGTGGGCACGGCTTGGTCTTGGACAGGCGAAGCAGTACGTGTTGATGGACCAAATGGCATTTTGCCGTTGGGTGCGTCGCAAGGAGAGACAGACATTCGCAGCCGCGCGGCATTGACTGTGCGCAGGCTTTTGGCGTCCGCGCAGGTGGACACGCGCCGCATGGATGCAGCCGTGCTGCAAGAGCCGCTTTTTGAAGACAGCTTTCGGGTTACAGACGGGTTTGACACGTGGACCGTGACGCTGATTAACACAGGCGTTGGGCGCAAACCGCTGTGCATGTTTATGGATGAAATCCCTCCCCGCGCCCAAGATCTATGGGTCGTGGACCACCGGATCGAAACAACGCTGCGCCGCTTTGCAGAACCTGCACAGGGCGGTGTCGTTTGCTTTACCCCCGGCACGATGATCATGACCCCTGACGGTGCGCGCGATGTCGCTAGCCTGTCGGAAGGTGACTTTGTACAAACAGCCGACAATGGCCGCGCCGAGGTTCTTTGGCTTGGGCAGCGCCGCGTGACAGGTGCGCGCCTAAAAGCCATGCCATCGCTGACACCCGTGCGATTGCGGGCAGGGGCATTGGACCAAGACGTGCCTGATGCGGGGCTTTTGGTGTCACCAGATCACCGGATCGTATTGCGCGGAGCGCGTGCGCACAACTTGTATAACGCGGATGAAGTTCTCGTGACCGCCCGCGACCTGATCAACGATCACTCGATCATTCGCGACCATTCTCAGCGTGAAGTCACCTACATCCACATGATGCTACCGAGCCATGAAATCGTGTTTGCCAACGGCGTCGCGACCGAAAGCTTCCACCCTGCCAGCGCCGCGCTGTCGGTGATGGAAGACGTGTCTCGCGACCGGATGTTCGACCGGCTGCCAGATCTGCGCGACAGCGTTCACACCTACGGCGATTATGCGCGGCGGGTATTGTCAGACAGCGAAGCCGCGATCTTGCAGCATGCCTAACTTTTGCGTTCAACCGGACCGCCGCTGGATTCCCACGTCGAAAACCCGTCGCGTAAATGCGCGCATCGGAACCCCATGTCATTAAGCGTGGCGACCGTTAACGCGGACCGCCAGCCAGATGCGCAATGGAACACAAACGTTTTGTCTTGGGCGAAGATGTCTTTGAAATACGGGCTTTCGGGATCAACCCAAAATTCGGCCATGCCGCGCGGGCAGTGAAAACTGTTTGGAATGAACCCCGACCGGTCCCGTTCGCGCACATCGCGCAGGTCCACAATGACGACGTTTTCGTCGCCCAGCATCTCAATCGCGTCAAGCGTGCTGACCTCAACGATCCGCGCGCGCGCCGCTGCGACAAGTGCGGCGGCGGATGTCTTCAACTTTTCCATTTGCTATCCTTGCCTGAACAGACGGCCAAATGGCACGTCGGTCAAATCGGTGCCACTGATTTGGGCCATATGCCACGCAAGCACTTGATTACTTGATAAAACAGGCAAGCCGGTCTCAGCCTCGAGCTGTTCAATAATATCAAGCGTGCGCAGGTTTGTGCACGACAAAAACAGCGCGTCGATACCGCCCTTGGCCGCAAGGGCCACTGCGGCGTCAAATGTCGATTGCACGCTGATATGGGCGACGACGGTTTCGCAAGCCTCGTCAAATGACCCGAACACCGGACAAGCAACGCCGTTGGCCTCCAATACATTCACAAGATGCGCCGATACATCTTCCACATAAGGCGACAAAAATCCCAGTCGTTTGATATTCAACGCCCCGCACGCAGCAAGCAGACCACTGACAGGCTGGGTAACCTCGGGCGTTGTGCAACCCTCGCGGACCAAACGGGCGATGTTATCGGAACCAATTTGCGCCGTACCAGATGTGCAGCCATAGCCCACAACGCTGAACTGCGTGGGCTGCGCAAACAGGCTGGCAGCCGCTGGCAGGGTCTCGGCCATCTGCTGCAAAGTATCTCGGGTCACTTGGGTCGCCGTGGGCACACGGGTCACATAAATCAGCGGGCCAGCGCCAAAGATGCGCCTGAAATCCTGCTCAATCGTCTCGTCTGATTGCAGCACAATAAGACCCATCGCGGGCACGACTGGGTCTGTTGTAAAATCAAAGCTCATAGCACCACCATATCGCGCGTGTAGGGCGCAGATAAGAACCGTGCGCCAGTGTCAGTTACCACAATATTTTCTTCGTGGACCAGCATTTTGCCGCCACCCACATCGATGCCGGGCTCTAACGTGAGGACCATGCCTTCGGCCAATACGGTCTGATCGGCAGGGATCAGCGATGGCCATTCGGTCAATTGCATACCCAATCCGTGACCAAGGCGGCCCGTGTCGGATCCACCCGCGCCGCCAGTGACAATGTCGTCCATCGCGTGGAAAAGCTGTGCGGCAGTCGCACCCGGTTTGGCAATAGCCATGGCGGCATCCACGGCGGCAATCAATTTGGCATGGGCGGCTTGGGACGTATCCGTCACCGACCCCACCGCAAAATTGCGGTCGAAATCGCAGAAATAGCCGTCAACCACGAGGCCAGTGTCGAGCATGAGTATATCCCCGTCCTGCAACGGCGCATCCGAGGCAGGCGAGATCACATCATCGTACCCACCAACGCCTGCGCCACCTGCCAGATAGGGCACAAAGTCGGCGCCTTCATCCAAGCACAGCATCTGGAATTTGCGGAACACCGTCGACAATGGCACGCCGACGCCCGCGATTTCCGGCACGCGGGCAAAGGCACGGTTGGCTACATCACAAGCGATTTGGATCGCGGCAACTTCTGCCTCGGATTTGATCATACGCAGGGCAGGGATGATCCCGTCGTCGCTGATAATCTTGGACCCAATCGCGCCTTGCAGCATGTCAAAATCATCAAGCGGCATGCGCAAATGCGTTTCCAACCCCATCGGTGTCGCGACCCTTGCTGCGCCCAACTCGCGCAGCGTGTCGGCCAAAAGCCCCACGCCGTCATCGTCATAATCAGGTGAGCGCCACGTGCGGATGTCGGTAATCCAAGACCGCGCCATCAAAGCCGCGCCAATGGTCGGGATCACCGCAACCGGATCACCGCTTGCGGGCACAACCAAGAACCAAGGCCGCGCCGGACTTTCCCAAAACCGCGTCAAATACCCTGTGAAATAGCGCACCTCTGGTTCAGTCGTCAGCAGCAACGCGTCAATGCCGCGGTCGGCCATCATCGCTTGGGCGCGGGCGGTGCGGGCTTTGTATTCAGACGCGGGAAACATCTATGCTACGCCTTCGGAAAGCACCGCAAGCACACGGGCATCGGCGGGCAAATCCAAACCAGCAAGCAAAGCCGTAAGGCCAGCACCGCCGGATGTGGAACAGGCCAGATCATGCGCGGCCAATACGGGCATCGCAGCTTGGGCTTCTTGCTCGGAAATTGTGACAAACAAATCGGCGTCAGTGGCCAACCCTTTGAGCGCGATCAAAGACGGTTCCTTGCAGTCCAAACGACCCATTTCAGACGTCGGACCATCGGCCAAGACGCAGTGACCTGCCTTGATGGACTCTATCAACGCGGGGGCGAACTCAGGTTCGACCACGATGATCTGCGGGGCGTCACCCCATTCAGAACGGGCCATCGCGGCGGCGGCTCCGGCCAATCCACCAACACCTGCTTGCAATACTATATGTGTCGGGGCGGCGGGGATTTGGGAAAACACCTCGTCCATCAACACGCAATAGCCTTCCATCAGGCGGTGGGACACCTCGTAATATTCATCCCATGACGTGTCCGACAACAGGGTCCAACCGTTTGCGAGCCCATCGGCCATCGCGGCGTCCAAGCTTTGCGCATAGTTGGTGCCGGACCGAACCACGTCGGCACCCATGTCACTTAGGCGGGTGGCAAAGCTTTCGGGAACGGCCTCGGCCAAATAGATCACAGCCTTTGCGCCAAACACCTTTGCGCCGGCAGCAATCGACAATCCGTGGTTGCCCGCACTTGCACAGACATATGTACGGCCAGCCAAAACTTGGGACAGATCATCGCCACCAATGGCCGCCGCCTCATGGGCAATCACATAAGCCGCACCCAGCGCCTTAAAGCTACCAAGCCCCATGCGGGCGCGCTCGTCTTTGACATGAACCGACGCAACACCTGCCAGCTTTGCCAGACCTGCCGCATCAACCAATGGTGTGGCTTTGGCTACAGGGCAACGGGCAAGCAACGCAGCAGGTGCCGCGGCATCAACGCTTGGCGCAGGGATCTGCGAAGGCATTTTGATTGGGGTATCGGCGTGACGAAACGGATTTGGAAAACTGTGCATTTTTGGGCCCTATATTTGTTAACCGGATGAAGCCTTAAGCGGCGCGTCAGCGTCAATAGGAAATGATCCCAATGGGTCATTCATAGATTCTCTAGAAATGTGAGCGACATAAAAGTGTCTAAAAGCGACCTTCTGGGGTAGCCACCAAACCGAGGCACGTGTATCCGCACCTTAGCGATAGGTACTTTGGCACAAAAACAATGACGTTTATGGGCGTAAAGTGACGTTTTACGCGGGGCGGCTAATCCGGATCTAGGCATACGGCCACCAAAAGGGTGCTTTTTTCAGTTTAACTGTTGCATTGAAAAGCACTTGCCCCCGTTAATATCGCCACTCATAGGGAGACTAATAAAAATGACAATGAAAACACTCGGCACGGCATCCGTGCTTGCACTGACGCTTGGCGCGACATCTGCATGGGCAGACTGCGGCGAAGTATCGATCACTGAAATGGACTGGGCGTCGTCACAGGTTGTGACTGCTGTATCAGCTTTCTTGATGACCCAAGGTCTTGGCTGCGAAGTCCAGACGGTGCCATCATCTACTGTTCCTGCGCTGACATCTTTGGCTGAAACCGGCGAGCCGGACATCCTGACAGAAGTCTGGGCGAACTCCACACCTTCATACGAGCCACTGCTTGCTGGCGGCAAACTGGTCGAGCTGGGCAACGTATTGTCCGACGGCGGTGTCGAAGCTTGGTGGATCCCTGCGTATCTCGCAGAATCCAACCCAGAGCTGACAACATGGGAAGGCATCATTGCCAATCCAGACCTCGTTGGCGGCAAGTTCCACGATTGCCCATCGGGTTGGGCGTGTGACATCATCAACAACAACAACCTGATCGCAGCTGGTATCGACGAAACTGGTCTTGAGCGTTTCCAGCACGGTTCCGGCGAAACATTGCAGGCGTCCATCGCGTCCGCATATGCGGATAAGGCACCTTGGTTCGGTTACTACTGGGCGCCAACAGCCGTATTGGGCAAATACCCAATGGTACGTGTTGATATCCCAGCATACGACGCAGAAGCACACGCATGTAACGGCGACGTTGATTGCGCGACACCTGGTTTCTCAGCTTATCCGGCTGCCAAAGTTGTGACTGCAGCGTCCGCAGCATTCATCGCACGTGAACCTGCTGCTGCGGCACTGATGGCCAACGTGACCTTCACAAACGCCCAAATGGGTGAAGTGCTGGCATGGCGTTTGGACAACAACGCGTCCAACGAAGAAGCCGCTGTCTACTTCTTGTCAACATACCAAGACGTATGGGCCGACTGGCTGGACGACGAAGCCAAAGAAAACCTGAGCGCACTGCTTAAGTAAGCTGCCAAAACCAAAAGACCCTTCCGCCCGCAACAGGTGCGGGAGGGTCATCTATTTTTAGGGGAAGAATGATGGCGTTTTATGACGGGCTATTTCGGGTTTTGGGCTTGGAAAACTGGTGCGGTGCTGGGGCGTCTGATGCGCCTCTTTCAATGGCCGATTTACTGGCACAATCGAGTGGTGATGGTGCGGCTTCTGGTCCAGTATTCCCATTCCCTTCGCTCGACAATCTTAACGAGAGCTGCGGAAACTTCGCGCAAACACGCGACCTGACCAAAGGCTTGGAAGATGCGTTCCTTGGAGCGAAAGACAGCATCAAAGCGGTGTTAGACCCGATCACCCAGCCGCTTAGCTGGTTGTTGGACGGCGCATTGTGGATGTTTGCTATAATCCCTTGGTTTATCATGATCCCAATTTTGGTGGCGATCGCATGGTGGGCATCACGGTCCATCGCGGTGACGGTATTTGTCACCTTCGCAATATTGCTGCTGGCCTTTGTCGATCACTACGCAGTGGCGATGCAAACGCTCTCAATCATCTTTGTCTGTACAGGCATATCGATCTTGCTTGGGGTGCCAACAGGCATCGCGATGTCAAAATCCGATAGGCTGCAAAAAGCATTGGTGCCAGTTTTGGACCTTCTGCAAACGCTGCCGACATTTGTGTACCTGATCCCGCTGATCTTCTTGTTCTCTGTCACAGAATCCAAATTGTACGGTATCGCGATCATCCTTTACGCCATCGTGCCAGTGATCCGCTTGACGGACCTTGGCATTCGATTGGTCGACAAAGACGTGATCGAGGCGGCCAACGCGTTTGGCATGTCGTCTAATCAGCGCCTTGCAAAAGTGGAACTGCCGCTGGCGCTGCCCAACATTATGGCGGGTGTGAACCAGACCATTATGATGTCGCTTGCCATGGTTGTGATCGCATCGCTGGTGTCTGCACCGGGGCTTGGCGTCAACGTGCTGCGCGGTATTCGGAACCTTGAGTTGGGTGTCGGAATTGTTGCTGGTATCGGTATTGTGCTGCTGGCCGTGATCCTTGATCGCGTGTCCAAAGCCGCACTGTCACGGGTCGATATGACCCACAAAACACATTAATGGAGGCCGCGATGACCGACACACCTAAAGTCCGCTTACGTGGCCTGTATAAAATCTTTGGCCCCAACCACAAAGACATGATGCAACATGTCCGCGCTGGGATGGGCAAGCCAGAATTGTTGGAACAGCACAAACATGTGCTGGGCCTGCAAGACATCAACGTCGATATGATGGCGGGTGAAATCACCGTTGTGATGGGCCTATCTGGGTCCGGTAAATCCACGCTGATCCGCCACCTGAACCGGCTTATTGACCCGACTGCTGGCGAAATCATCGTTGATGGGGTCGACGTGATGGGCCTGTCCGACGATGCCCTGCGCAAAATGCGTCAGGAAAAGATGTCGATGGTGTTCCAAAAGTTCGCGCTTTTGCCACACCGGTCAGTTCTGCAGAACGCCGCAATGGCGCTCGAAGTGCAAGGCGTCGACGAGAAAACCCGCACAGCCGAGGGCATGAAATGGCTCGCGCGTGTGGGGCTTGATGGCTACGAGCACCACTATCCAGCACAGCTATCTGGCGGCATGCAACAACGTGTGGGCATCGCGCGCGCATTGACTGCAAACACCGACATCATGCTGATGGACGAGGCGTTCTCTGCGCTTGATCCGCTTATCCGGACCGACATGCAAAACCTGCTGTTGGAACTTCAGGCGGAATTGCACAAGACCATCGTCTTTATCACCCATGATCTGGACGAGGCGCTGAAACTGGCGGACCACCTTGTTATCCTCAAGGACGGCGCGGTCATTCAACAAGGCGAGCCGCAGGGCATCTTGATGAACCCAAGCGATCCGTACATCGAAGACTTCGTCTCCGACATCAACCGCTCGCGCGTGTTGCGTGTGCAATCGGTGATGCAGCCGTTGAAAGGCACCAAGTTCGCAGGCGACGTGGATATCCGCGCTAACCTCGAAAGCTTGATCGCACGATCCGAGGGCGACACGTCCTTGCATTACCGTGTGATGGATGGTGATGTGGCCGTAGGTGAACTTCACATGCGCGATCTGGTAAAAGCACTGGTGCCGCGTATCTCTTCAGCAGCATAGGCATGACATGACACAAAGCCCCGTCCACACATCATATGACGTGATTATTGTGGGCGGGGCGATGTACGGATCGTCCATCGCTTGGTTTCTTTCAAACCATCCCGACTTTGACGGACGGGTCTTGGTCGTAGAACGCGACCCGACCTACGCGTGGGCCTCCACGTCGCACACGAATTCCTGCATCCGCCAGCAATTCAGCGCCCCGATAAATATCAAAATCAGCCAGTTCGGCGCAGACTACGTCAAATCGTTTCGCGACCAAATGGGCGGCGACCCCCGCGTCCCCGATGTCGTGCTGCAATCGTTTGGCTACATGTATCTGGCCGACAGCAGCGCTGGCGCAGATGCCCTGCAATCCGTGCAACAAATCCAAGCCGCCAATGGCGCAGGCACGAAACACATGACCGCCGCCCAGATCAAAGAAACTTATCCATTCTACAACATGGACGACATCGTCGCCGGTAATCACAACCTGATTGATGAAGGCTACTTTGACGGCAACACCATGTTTGACTGGTGGAAACGGTCCGCCCGCGAACGCGGCGTCGAATTCATCCACAATTCCGTGATCGCGATGACCAAAACAGACACGACCGTGCAAAGCGTGACACTTGCCAGCGGCGAAGTGATCGCCTGCGGTTATGTTGTCAACGCATCGGGCCCGCGCGCCGTTGCGACCAGCCGCATGGTAGGCATCGAAATCCCGATTGAACCGCGCAAACGGCATACTTTTATCTTCGCAGCCGAAGACCCGCTTGACCGCGACCTGCCGCTGACAATCGACCCAAGCGGCGTGCATATGCGCACCGACGGGCAGTACTATATGGCCGGCTGCCCACCAAACGACGATAGCCCCGTGGACTACGACGACTTCGCCCCCGACCATAGCATCTGGGAAGAAAAAGTCTGGCCCGTGCTCGCGCACCGCGTACCCGCGTTTGAGCGGATCAAACTGATGAATTCATGGGTCGGGCATTATGCGTATAATACCTTTGATCAAAACGCGATCATCGGGGCGCATCCTGATGTGACCAATTTCATCTTTGCCAACGGGTTCTCTGGGCACGGGTTCCAACAATCCCCCGCGATGGGGCGCGGCATTGCGGAACTGATTGCAACGGGCGATTACCAAACGCTCGACTTGACCCCGTTCAGCATCACCCGGATCATAGCAGGCGAAAAATTTCCCGAACAAGCCATCATCTAAGCGACAGGAAACATCATGAAAAAACTCGTACTTACTGGGGCAGCAGGCGCACTGGGCTCTCAACTTCGCAAACCGCTTGCCGCAATGTGCGACACGTTTGTGTCCACTGATCTGGTCGAAAACCTCGACAATCTGGGCAGCAATGAAACTTATGTTAAGGCGGATGTGTCCGACCTCGCGGCGATGGAAACCCTGCTCAAAGATGCCGACATGGTGATCCACTTTGGCGCAATCGCGGACGAAGCCCCTTGGGACGACATCCTGCAGTCCAACATCGTTGGGGCCTATAACGTGTGGGAAGCCGCCTACCGGAACGGCGTCAAACGGGTCGTCTATGCGTCGTCGGTGCACGCGGTCGGGATGCACCTGAAAACCGACACCATCGGCCTTGATGCGCCGCACCGGCCCGACACATATTACGGTTTGGCTAAATGCTTCGCCGAAGATCTTGCATCGCTGTATTGGGACAAGCGCGGCATCGAATCTGTCTGCATGCGCATCTTTTCTGCGGCACCGCCAACCAACGCGCGCTCCATCGGTACATGGCTGTCGACCGACGATCTGATCCACCTTGTGGAACGCTCAGTTAACAGCCCCGTCGTAGGGTTCACGACCGTCTATGGCATCTCAAACAACGACCGCGCTGTGGTCGACAATACCAAAGCAGGGCATCTGGGCTACCGACCAAAAGACAACGCCGAAGACTTCGCCACCGACGTCTTCGCGACCACCGCGCCGCTCGACAACAAAGACCTGTCTAATCTGTGTATCGGCGGGCCGTTTGCGACTGTTAAATTGGGCAACTCCGGCGTCGCAGGCATCAAAGCCATGAACACAGACGGAGACAGCTAATGTCAGCACTTTTCGAGCCGCTCAAGATCAAAGACATCACCCTGCGCAACCGTATCGGGATGGGGCCAATGTGCCAATATTCGTCCAATGACGGCGCGGCGACCGATTGGCACATGGCCCATATCGGGGCTGCGGCAATGGGCGGCACGGGCTTGATCATCGCTGAGGCAACAGCAGTCACACCAGACGGGCGCATCACGCCAGGCTGTGCTGGCTTGTGGAACGACGCACAAGTCGCAGCAATCGCACCCGTGAACGCGTTCGCCAAATCCTGCGGCGCGGTTATTGGCGTCCAGATCGGTCATGCAGGGCGCAAGGCGTCTGCGGCGCGGCCATGGGACGGCGGCACACATTTGGCCGATGACAATGGCGGCTGGCCGATTGTTGGCCCCACAGATGACGTGTTCGACAAAGACGGCACGCGGTTGAACAAAGCCCCATCCGCCATGACCATCGCGGACATTCACGCCATGACCGCCAGCTTTGTCGCGGCGGCAAAACGGTCGCTCGATGCAGGGTACGAATTGTTGGAAATCCACGGCGCGCACGGCTATCTGCTGCACAGCTTCTTCACGCCATTGGTGAACACACGGACCGATGCATACGGCGGCGATTTTGAAGGGCGCTCGCGGTTCATGCGCGAAACCGTGGCCGCTGTGCGCGAGGTCTGGCCAGAACGCTTGCCGTTCGCCGTGCGCCTGTCGGTTACCGATTGGATCGACGGCGGCTTGACCATTGACGACAACATCCAAATGGCCACGGCTCTGCGCGATCTTGGCGTAGATATAATCGACTGTTCTGGTGGTGGGGCGACACCTGCAGCGCGCGCGTCTATCGGCACACGGACGGCTGATCAGGTCGGCATGGCGGCACAGCTCCGCCGCGAAGCGGGTGTCATCACCGCCGCTGTTGGCTGCATCACCGATGCAAAGCAAGCTGAGCAGATCATCGCATCAGGTCAGGCAGACATCGCGTTGATGGCGCGTGAACATCTGCGCGATCCACATGTTGCACTGCGCATGGCGCGCGAGCTTGGTGTCGATCCCAAGCCGCATTTGCCGCAACAGCTTGGGTTTTATATGAATTAACGCTTGGCCTTGGCGGTGCGTGTGACCCACATGCCGCCAAGGATCAAAGCGACCCCAAGCATCCGCGCCCACAGTTGTCCTTGCACACCCATCGCCATATCAATCGCAACGCCAGAAATCATCTGCCCTGCGATAATCAGCATGGCGGTTTGGGCAGCGCCAATCCGGTTAATCGCCCATGATCCGGCGGCAATAAACAACACGCCAATTGGACCACCAAGATACGCCCACCAAGGGGCATCCAGCGGGGCACCGCCAAACAGGCCACCGGCCAGCAGCGCAATCAAACTGACAAACGCCAACCCGACAATGTGATTCCAAAACGACGATTCCCACGCATTGGTGGACAGGGCAAGGCGACCATTCAACTGACGACTAAGGCCAACCAATAAGCCCGCGCCAATGGCAAGGATTATGAATAAACTCATGGGGCGCTCCCGTAGAAAATCAGGATCAGCGCGCCAGCCGCGATCAACGCCAAACCGGCAAAGTCCCGCCAACCTGGCATCCGTTGCGCCATTCCAAATAGGCCCTTAGCGTCCGCAAACAACGAAAACACGATCTGCCCCGCAAGACCCAACGCAATTGTACCAGACAGCGCCAGCGCCGAATTCATAGCAGCCGAGGTGGCAATCACAGTCAAACCACCCGATACACCGCCCAAATACGCCCAAAGCGGCGGACGCTTGGGGGCGACACGGGCAGGGCGGACCGTAAGCAAGATCAAAATGGCGAGCACAGTGCCGGTCAAATGCGGGACCCAGCTGGAAAACAACAAGGTGCCATATTGGGCCAATGTGCCGTTCGTGAGCAGCATCAAAGTGATCAAACCACCGGCGGCAAACGCGCCAAGATAATGGATGAAACGGGGGGGATTATCTGTAGACATGGGGGACATGTGACGGGGTGCGCGACCAATTGCAAACAGCTTGTTGACTCTGCGCACACCCCGCTTATAAGCCGCAGTTCATTGGTGTTGGTGGACCTTGCAAAAGGAACCCTGTCATTGCGGCAAAATCCGCAAAAAGGACAACGCCCTTCACGCCGCAAGGCACCTTAGAAGGAGATCAGCGTATGACTAAACGTACCGCTGCCAAATATAAAATTGACCGTCGCATGGGCGAAAACATCTGGGGCCGTCCTAAATCCCCAGTGAATCGCCGCGAATATGGCCCCGGCCAGCACGGTCAGCGCCGTAAAGGTAAATTGTCCGACTTCGGTCTGCAGTTGCGCGCCAAGCAGAAGCTTAAAGGCTACTACGGCGACCTGACTGAAAAGCAATTCCGCCGCGTCTTTACAGAAGCTGAACGTGTTAAAGGCGATACTGGTGAAAACCTTGTAGGTCTGCTGGAGCGTCGTCTGGACGCTGTTGTTTACCGCGCCAAGTTCGTGCCAACAGTCTTTGCTGCACGCCAGTTCGTGAACCACGGCCACGTGGAAGTGAACGGCAAAAAAGTGAACATCCCATCCTACCGCGTGAAAGAAGGCGACATCATTTCCGTACGCCAGAAATCCAAGCAGATGGAACTCGTTTTGGTCGCTATTCAGCTGCCAGAGCGCGACGTGCCTGACTACATGGACGTTGATCACTCCAAGCTGACAGCGACATTTACACGCACACCAACACTGGGCGACGTCCCGTACCCAGTGACCATGGAACCAAATCTGGTCGTGGAATTCTACGCCAAGAACTAATCAGTTCTGGCCGATCCAAATACGAAAGGGCTGCACCTCGGTGCGGCCCTTTTGCGTTTGTGGGTGGATGTCGGCAATGCGGACAAACCGGACTTGTGCAGCCGCGGCCAATGCTCACGCAGAAATTTCTCGCATGCGCAGCATTGCTCGTTTGCCAACGCAGCATGTTTCGCCGAACCGGTCGTTCAAACCGGTCGATCCTGGCTGATTGCAAAAGCTCTTCCTCATCGGGCAAAAGCAATGCAATGAACGTATTGCCGCAAATCGACTACGATATTTCCGATGAGACAGTTCCCGTTCCTGCAAGTTTACACTGATGGCCAGTGATTTCTGCTTCGCTTCAAGATCAAAATCAGATTACCACGCCTCAATTCACCAAAACGCAATACTTGTCCTTCGAAAGGGTTTTCCGCTCCGCTTCGGTCAGTGCCAAAATGGCATCGTCGACGCTGAGACCATTGCGTCGCGCCTTGTCCCAAATGCGTTTGCATGATTTTGGAGACCATGGAAGCGCCGCTGCTGCGAGCCAACATCGCAGGGGTTGAGGCAGCGTATCGTATGTCATCATGGGGGCTGCCGCCCGGCGTCGTTTCTTAAGTGTCGTAGATCCAAGATTACCAGTCATGTCTCTTCTTCCGGGTCAAAGATCGGATCTAAAACCAGAACCAGCCGTGTCTCGCCAGATCCCTCAATTGGAGGTGATCGGTGCAGCAGGCCGGATCGAGGATTTTCTGGCCATAGTGTGCCGCGCAGCAATATCGGGCTGCCAGTTGGGACGGTAAACATGCGTTTTGGCTCACCACCATCGTGTGAGATGCCATATTGGGTTCCCATGCCGAGATACGTGCAAACGAGCCGAGCGGTTATCGCATCGATATGGAACTTGCTGCATGCGTTCGCGGTGATGCGACTAAGCCGAAGGCGCACATAGGGAGCATCCATCAAATCACAAAAGAGATGCGATAATGCGGCGATATCCCCGATGAGACGCTGTCGATGTGGCCCGTCCGGCATCAAAGATGAATCGCATAGGCCCGACAGAACAGAGAGCACGCTTTGGGGCTTCAGGATCACCCGGGCGGTCGGCAGATTTTCCGGGTCCACCCCGTCAATCCAAGTCTGGAAAGCAGGCAGAGGTTGCCGCTGCCAAATCGCCGCTGCACATTCTGGCTTTGCCAGAATGTTAAGGTTCTCGGGCGCATGCGCCACACTAACGCCGATGATAGCACTTTGCAGCACGTCCTGCATCATCGTCATGCCGCCTGCTCCGCCCTGCGCCACTGTGGGAATGGGTCGGGGAAGTCAGGCAAGGTGTCCGGCGATTTTGCCAGTTCTTCAGATAAAAGTGCTGCATCCAGTCGTCCTTTGATGTCAGCCCAGTCAATCCCCGCCCCGATAAAGACGATCTCTTGCCGACGGTCGCCCCACGGTTCTTGCCAATGTGCAGTCATATAACTTTGCATCCCGTCATGGTCCGGCCAACGGTCCTTTGGAACGGACGCCCACCATGTCCCCATTGGTTTGACCGATGACAGCGAACCAGCCAACGAAAATTCCGCCACCCAGTCAGGACGGGTCGTGATCCAGAAATGCCCTTTTGCGCGGATCACACCCGGCAGGTCGCCATTCAGGACAGCCATGATCTTCTCAGGTTCAAACGGCCTGCGCGCGCGGTAGACGAATGAAGCGACGCCGTATTCTTCGGTTTCCGGCACATGATCTGCAAAACCATAAAGCTCTTTGGCCCACATCGGATGTTCTTGCGCCTTCTCAAAATCGAATAGCCCCGTGTTAAGGATTGCATCTGCGGGCACATCTGAATGGGTGGTCTCGATGAT